>CAUCIO010000123.1 GCA_958442925.1 uncultured Clostridium sp.
CCTCTCCACTCAGTTAAACAGATATTGATAAAATTTATGAAATCTGCTTTTCGTAGAAAATTAGCGTTTTAATTTAAGTCCGTCCTTAAACGCTTCCCCAACTCTTTCTGTGACTTTATAATATCCGTGTGTATAAGGATCAAATGCAATCGCATTGACCAGCGACATATCAATCGTCTCACCGTTCATAACGCTTTCATCAGCCGTAATTCGAACAACCTTTCCAATCACACCGCATCCATAAGCATTCGTCTGATATTCAATAAATTCGCACTCCATGCAGATAGGAAATTCATTGATAACAGGAGCGTTGACAACCTCGGACTTTGTGGCTGTCATACCGCTGTTTTCAAATTTCTTATTTTCATGATTTCCTGATACTACGCCAAAATAATCTGCTTCGACTACATGGGCTGCATCTGCAATGCTGACTGTAAACGCTTTTCGTTCCTTGATATTTTTAACAGTTTTGTGCGACTCAGTCAACTGAAGTGCCACATTGCCGCGAGCCTGCATCGTTCCCCAGGCCGCATTCATCACATTGACGCTTCCGTCTTCATTATACGTGGCAACCATCAATACCGGCATAGGAAAAATTCCTTCTGTTTGTTTCAGTGTTTTTCTCATACGAAATCCCTCACTTTTCAGTTTGTATTGACACGTTTTGTGCTCCTGCTTATAATTATAAAAACTGCACGAAAAATTACAAGTACCATCTTTTTTGACAGGTACTATCTTAGGAGAAAGTGTCATGATCAAGCCTTATATTGAAAACGCAAATTTTGAAGATACAGGTTTCAGCTACACCTTGTCCCTCATCTCAGGCAAACATAAAATGGTAATACTATATTGTCTGATGGAATTTGAAGTGGTTAGATTTAATGAGCTTCGAAGGTATCTTAAAAAGATTTCTGATAAAACTCTTGCAGCAAATCTGAAAGAGCTGGAGAAGGATCAGCTCATTCTGCGCAAAGAATACCCCCAGATTCCCCCGAAAGTTGAGTACAGTTTGAGTGAACGAGGAAAATCACTTATGAAAGTGTTGGATCAGCTGTGTATTTGGGGAGAAAACAATCGCCCTAGGTAATCAAAGCCAGTTATAATAAAAAAGGAGAACTGCAACTATGAATCCTCTTGAAATTATGAAACGCCCTGCCTCCTATGCCAGCGGCTATGAAAACACTCCCACTGAAGCAGGCAATTATGCAAAGCAGCTTTGCTGGGAATATAACCAGACAGCTCCGAATGAGCAGGATAAACGTCGTTCCATTTTGCAAAAACTGCTGGGAACGTGCTCGCCGATGCTGGGGATCGAGCCAGACTTTCACTGCGATTACGGCTTCAATATCCACACACACGGCCTGGTAGTGATCAATTATAATTGTGTCATTTTGGACACTTCTCCAGTAAACATTGGCGCTGGCACATTCATTGCCCCAGGTGTATGTCTGGCCTGTTCGGGGCATTCTGTCGACCCACAACAGCGCAGTCAGGGCATCGGTACTTCGGCTCCCATCACATTAGAAGAAAATGTATGGATTGGCGCAAACGCAGCGATCTGTGGCGGAGTAACAATCGGCGCCGGTTCAGTCATTGGAGCAGGAAGCGTGGTAACACATGACATCCCGGCAGGAGTAGTTGCTGCCGGCGTACCCTGTAAAGTAATTCGCCCGATTACAGAAAATGATAAAATCGCACCAGAACATATTTTATTCTAGCTTCTTCATGAGGTAACTTTGATGGATAACATGTTTGATTCCGGCAAAATTAAATATACCGACGATTATCAAGATGTAATTATGAACAAACCGGCTAAGCCTGTTTTCCCGGAATGGAAGGTTTATTTTGACGGCAGCTTCTGGGGACATCATGGCAGGGACCATGCTGGAAAAGAAATCCGAATCAATCAAGCATTTGACTGGGCCGGATACCACTGGATCATTCCTGCGGCATATTCCTGCGGACAAGGTCTGGTCATTGATTTCTGTATGCAGGTCAGCGCAGAGTCAATCCGGCGCTTTATGGAAAAATGGAATCTAAACCCGGATCACAATTCCTGTGACTGCTTTACGCCAGAACAGCAGATGCAACTGGAACTGGAAAATCCTCTGTGCCTGCATTTTTCACCTGATATCCAGGTAAATGGAAAAAACCTTTCCTGTGCCCACAGCTGTTCTATCTGCTTTAATCCCTGTCTTCCAGACAAAATCCACCAGGATCCAGAGGCAGAATGGGGCACTGACTACTATGGACTGGATCCGTCCTTTGGCTGGGTAATCTGCAGAAATGCCTTTTCCTGGACAGGCAGCCGCCGTCCTGAAATCAAGACTCTTTCCCTTACCATGAAGCAACAGAGGGAACGGATTCCAGGACCTCATTTTACTGTCCATGCACCGGGAGATTCCTTTCCCTTTTTTAACCCGGTCAGCCAGATGTCCCATACTCTGACTGTGCAGGATCTGAAGACACAGGAACTCCCTGAAAGCACATTCCACTCCGGCGCTTTTGCCCGCTTTCTCTATCCCAGGCACTGTACCGTCATGAGTTATACCATTTTTCCTGAACCGGCGGATCCCATTACAATTTTTGACTGTGCTGAAAGTGATAAGCCTAAGAAAATCGAGGAAGAGTCTGATTCCTTCCATCCTCTTGCCTGCAATGCCTGCTGCATTGGTATCATCGGCGGAGCAGACGGGCCTTCCTCCATCATCTGGGGAAGGGAGCATCCAGCGCACACTGCCTGTTCCGCTCTGCATTTCGAACCGGTTCAAAATGCTGTAGAGTGGCGGATTGTTTTCAATGTACGGCAATTTCATGATGCCTCATTTTGTCTTTTATAAAAAGACCGATTCTCCCTGGGGCGGCAGGCTGCTGCTGCCCTAATAAAATCTGATATATTCTCCGTTAAAATTTCCCCACCAGGTCTCTGCCTTTGTCTCTTCTGCTGGCTGCTTTTCGTCTGTTTTAGCAAAATACATGGTGGAAAAAAGCATTCCTGTTTCATTGAGAACAGCCGCTGCCTTTAAAAGAACGTCATCCATGGGAAAAATCACCTGATCCCCCTTAGGAAATCCTGCTTTTTTCTCCCAGATTTTCAGGGCCTCTGTCTCGTCTTCTGTCAGGGCGGACTCGGCCTTTTTCCGCTCTTCCTCTTTTAAGGCGAACAGGTAAAAATCAAGAAAGCTGTTATCTGCTCCATATGCTTCTCTCAGCTCTGAAAAATGGGCGAAGGCCTGGTTCCGATCCATCACTGCCATCTGATGTTCAAATGTTTCAAGTCCTTCCCGGATGCCCTCAAAATAAATAAATCCTCTCTTTTTAAGCTCCTCCCCTGTCATCAGCTTTTCCCTCCCGTCTCTTCTGGTAAATATTAAAGAGCAAACAGCTCCTTCATGGTTTCAAACAGCTCATAAATATACGGCACCATCCAGAACAGCACTAAAACCAGACCTGCCAGGCTTGTCAGGAATGCCTGCTCCTCTCTGCCGCTGTGTTTTAACACCTGGCAGATAACCGATACCAGAATCCCCACCGCTGCAATCCGAAATATCAGGCTGACTCCCATCCCTTTCCCTCCCTAACCTCTGTTTTGAGTGTTCTCTTCCTTCTGTCCACATGAACATTTTGCAGTTCAGATTAATATCACGGTCAGAAACAGGCCTGCCAGAACTCCGGCGCTGGTGTAAAGGCGGCTTTTCTGGGAAATTTCCTGATTCAGTCCTTCTATCTCCTGCTCCAGCTCTTCCAGATACAAAGCCAGGGTTCTTTCCTGCATTTCCCGATCCAGATATCCTAAATGCTCTCCAAATGCCAGCAGCTGCTCTCCTTCCTCTCCTGACAGCGGAGTCCGGGCCGCATAAGCGCCTGCCTCTTCCTGCAAAAAAAAAAAAAAATCTTCTCCCAGGCCTTTTAAAACTCGTTCTGCGACTGTTTCAAACAGCAGTCCCTCCTGGCCTCCGGCCCGCTTTCCTGCCTTCTGGAACCCCTCATGGAGCGGAACGTTCCCATAGAGAATTTCTCCCCGCAGATGAATTACCATAACTTTGATTTTTTTCAAAATTCCCCGCCGTATGGAAAGTCTTGCCGCCATATCTGCGCCTATTTTGCTGCAGGAAATAATGACAAATACAGCTCCCAGCAGTTTAAGGAACATAGATCTCACATCCTTTATGGTCTGAAATCCGTTCTACTGTGCCAGGTCCCTTTCTGCCGCTCAAAAATACAAAGCGGCAAAAGATCTTCTCTCTGAACAGCTCACGAAACATGGGTTTTGAGGCAAGATCCTCCATGGAAGCTCCATGGGCTGTGGCAATCAGGCTGCATCCGCAGCCTGATGCATACTGTAAGGCTTCTAAATCACCTTTTCCACCTATTTCATCTGCCGCTACAACTCTGGGAGACATGGCCCGGATCAGCATCATCATCCCCTCTGCTTTGGGGCAGCCATCCAGTACATCGCTTCGTATTCCCACATCATTCTGGGGAATCCCCTGAAAGCAGGCTGCGATTTCTGATCGCTCATCCACAATTCCTACCGTTCTCCCCTCCATATATCCACAGCCATTTGAAATGTTCCTCACAATATCCCTCAAAAGAGTCGTTTTTCCACAGCAGGGAGGAGATACTAAAAGGGTAGAGAGCCATTCCTTCTGCCCTGCATCTGCCAGAAAGCGCATAATTCTGTCAGCGCATCCCTTTTTCTCGTGGGCAATGCGGATATTCAGCCCTGTAATTGGCTTGATCGTCCGAATTTCTCTGTGCTCCGATACAGCTCTTCCTATGACTCCGATTCTGTGGCCTCCGGCCACAGTGAGAAATCCCTGGCGAATCTGCTCCTCAAAGGCATACAGAGAATGGCGGACCGCGCACTCAACGGTCTGTTCAATCTCTCTCTGGGATACAACGCAGGTTTGCCCATCTCTCTTCATCCACTCTGCATCTGATGAAACGGACAGGTTTCCTCCCTCTCCTACTGCATATTCCTGACCTTTTACAGTAATAAACAACGGCTTTCCGCTTCTCAATCTCAGTTCCTGTACTTCTTCCCAGTCAGAAACAGCTTTCGACAGTATTTCTCTGAGCTGAGGAGGAAATATCTGTAACAGCTCTGCCTGTCCTGTCCTTATATCTGCCATCGCCTGCTGCCCCTCTTTCAGTTCTTTGGCTGCTGCCTTGCTTCATACACTATCATCATATACTTCATATATATGCCGGGACAGGCAGATTATGATCGCGGCGTCCATTTTTTCAGGCCTTATCATTCAGTCCTATGTTTTCACTCGTTAAGCCTTTACTGCCCATCGCATTTTAGTGGATCTGGCTCTGCTGTTTCTCGCGCACTCTTCTGCGGACGGGCGGATTACCTCCTCTGAGATTTCCTGGTAAACTCCCTGTTTTTTCAGCTGCTTAAAGGAACGCTTCACCATTCTGTCCTCCCCGGAGTGGAACGTCAGAATCGCCGCCTTGCCCCCTTCCTTTAAAGCGCCGGGCAGTTTTTCCAGGAAAGCGTACAGTACCTCAAATTCGCTGTTTACGTCAATGCGGAGAGCCTGGAAAACTCTGGCGCATGATTTCTTTACGGCCTCTTTTCTCTCCTTCTCCGGAATAAAGGACAGCGCCGCCTCAATGGCGTCCTTCAGCTGCGTCGTAGTCTCAATCGCCTGCCCTCTGCGAAGGCGGTTAAATACCTCCTGGGAGATTTCCTCAGCATAAGGCTCATCGGAATTTTCTATCATCATTCCGCAGAACTCCTCTCTGTCGATCTCCCTAAGCCTTTCTGCCGCTGTCACTCCCTTCTCCGGATTCAGACGCAGATCCAGAGGCCCTTCATATTTATAGGTAAAACCCCGCTCTGGATTGTCTATCTGCATGGAAGATACGCCTAAATCTGCCAGAATAAAGTCAAACGGCCCCTTTTCCTCTGCCAGCTGATCAAGCTCTGCAAAATTCATCAGACGTACCGTAAGCATATCAGGCCCATACCCGGCGTCCAGAAGACGTTTTTTTGTCTTCTCTGACTCAATCGGATCCACATCCAGGCCATAGATATGGCCGTTCCCCTGGAGTTTTTCCAGCATTCTTCTGGTATGTCCCCCATATCCCAGAGTAGCGTCCACTCCGATCTGTCCCGGCTGGATATCAAAGAAATCCAGGATCTCATTGACACAGATAGAAATGTGCATTCCCGCCGGAGTTCCTCCCTTCTGAATCACATGCTCTATTGTATCCTTATATTTTTCCGGATTTAATTCCTTGTATTTTTCCTTATAGCTTCTGGGATGGGTTCCCTTGTAGCGGACTCTCCTCTTATGGGGAGTCTGACCTTCTGCTCCTCCCGTGCTCTGAATCTCCTTTTCCTCTCTCTGGCTCATTTCTCTGTTCTCCTTGTGTTTTCTCTATGCTTCAGTCTGATTTTCTGGTGCTTTTTATATGTTCTGCAAATTTATTATAGCGTACCGCACAGACTCTGTAAAATGTTCCCTGTGAAAAATCTGCAAAGCCCTGCCGGCCCTCTTCCTAAAATCCCTCAAAATAGCGTTCCGGACAGAATTTTCCTGTCCCGAATAATTCATCCACTGCTGCCAGATAGCTGTCCATGGTTCCTGCCTTCCGGATTTTTTTCGCCTGTTTTTCACAGTCCGGAAACAGTGCCAGCTGGTAGCTCCACAGCTCCTTCATCTTAAACAGCGTATTTCTGTCTCCTGACATGATCTCCTGATAGCCTGCCAGAATCTC
>CAUCIO010000124.1 GCA_958442925.1 uncultured Clostridium sp.
TCAAAAGACTGTTCCGGAAGAAGGCGGCTTTCCAAAGCCATCAGAGAGGCGAACGCCCAGCAGGTTCCCAGGCTTCCCTGGTTTTTTACAGCAGGCGCTCTCCCTTTCAATCGATAGTCATAGGCTCTGGGCAGCGCAGTCTCTCCTGGATTCTGAGAAGTAAAGGAAAGTACTGCCGTTTCTGCGTCCCAGCCCATCTCATATCCAAAGGCCTGAGCGGGAGCTTCAGCCGGCACAGCCAGCTGTCCCTGCTTTCCAGTAAGAGGGCGGGGAAGCAAAATGCTCTCCTCCTCTGTTCCGGCTTCATTCTCCCGGTATAGGAACATCTGTCTCTCGCCTATGGCAATACTGGCCCGCTTTCCAGCCCTTTCCATCACCAGATTTTTTTCATCATATGTATGGGCTGTACAGAAAAACAGCTGGCTGAGCTCACTTTCAGGAATAAGAAAACCTCCTTCTGACGCCATTTTAACAGGTGTCTTCAGCTTTTTTTCTTCCCCATCCACCACGACCTTAATTCCTTTTTCATTGGTTTCCCTGGATACCATCTCATACCACTCTGCCGGGTAGCTTCCCGCAGTCTCTCCCTCCCTCACATCCTCCACCGCCAGGCGGTCTCCAAATTTCAGGATGCAGAAGGAAAGCGCAAGCACTGTCAGCAGAATTATAAACTGTCTGCGCCTCATTATCCCTCATTCTTCTCTTCCGGACGCCTTCTGGGAGGCTTTGGACCCAGGAACTGATAGAAATACGTCTTCATCATTCCGTTATAAATTTTCCTGTTTTTATCAGCTTTTCGTCCAATCCAGCGCTCTGCTTCCTCATAGGAGGTAATCAGGTACATGGACCAGGCATCCAGTTCCCGGTAACGCTCTCCGATCTGGCGGTACAGCTCCGGCAGGTTCTTCTTTTCCTCGATTCTTTCGCCGTAGGGAGGGTTTGTGATAATAAACCCGTATTTTTTCGGGTGGCTCAGCTCAGCCACCGGCCTCTGCTCGAAACGAATCATATGATCCACCCCTGCTCTGGCAGCGTTCTCTCTGGCCGCCCGGACAATATCACCGTCTGCATCGTATCCCTGGATATCCACCTGGACACTGTCGTCCATGGCCTCCATAGCCTCATCCACCGCATTATACCAGTGTTTTCTGGGGACCAGATTTTTCCATCCCTCTGCCAGGAAAGAGCGATTCATGCCAGGGGCAATATTAGCCGCTATCATCGCCGCCTCGATGGGAAAGGTTCCGCTTCCGCAGAAAGGATCCACCAGAATCCTGTCCTTTTTCCAGGGAGTTAAAAGAATCAGCGCCGCCGCCAGAGTCTCTGTAATCGGAGCCTTGCTGGTCAGCGTCCTGTATCCTCTCTTATGAAGAGAATCTCCGCTGGTATCGATTCCCACTGTCACCTGATCCTTGAAAAAGAACACTCTGAGCGGGTATTCGCTTCCTGTCTCCGGCAGAGGCTGCTGGTCTAAATCATAGGCATCCTGAAGACGTCTTACAATAGCCTTCTTCATAATCCTCTGAATATCAGACGGGCTGAACAGCTTGCTTTTAATAGAAGAAGCCTTTGTCACCCAGCATTTTCCATCCCTTGGAAGGTAGCGTTCCCAGGGAATTGCCTTCGTCTTCTCAAATAATTCATCAAAGGTCACGGCTGTAAAGCTGCCTGCCTTTAAAAGAACTCTCTCCGCTGTTCTCAAAAACACGTTGGCTCTGGCAATCGCCTCCGCATCCCCCTCAAAGGTAACGCGCCCATCCTCTACCAGAGTGATCTCATAACCTAAGTCTGTAATTTCTTTTTTCAGAACTGCCTCCAGGCCAAAGTGGCAGGGGGCAATCAGTTCAAATCGTTCCAATCCTTGTTCCTCTTATCTTTCTTATACTGTGCAGGCTGTATTTCACAGCTGCTCTACAGCTGGCTCTCTTTCCTTTTCTATGAGAGATCCGCATTTTCTATTCTAATTTAACCACTTTCTCCTGTCAATGGCTGAAGGCCAGTGTTTTACTCCTCAAAGGCCTGAAAATCCTGTTTTTCCAGATTATGGCCGCGGTAGTACTGGATTCCGTTAGCCACGTCAAAGGCCTGGTAGCCCATCCGTGAAAAACTTACGGCCGCACGCAGGCTTTCGCTTCCTCTGGTGCAGTAAAACAGCACCGGAAACCCTCTGTCTATCTGCCCCGGCCAGTTTAAAAGTTCCTCTAATTCTCTGTTCACCGCCCCTTTCAGATGGAAACGGCCATATTCCTCCCTGCTCCGCAAATCGATAATCGTTCCGGAAAATCCCTGATCCAGAAACTGATCCAGACGCTGCACCGGTATCATCTGATACATGATATTCCTCCTGTGCTTGTTTCTTATTATATGGTATTCCAGACAGGCAAAGCCTGTTCCACCTGAGAAAACAGGAACAGGGAACCGTTCTCCTGCCCTTCATGAAAGCCCGGAAAACGGTTCCCCGCCTGTTGTTTCTTTTATTTTTCTTCTGTCTGCTCTGCTTTTCTAATAATTGTTTCTGCTGCAGTCACTGCAGTCGTCAGCTCTGTTTCTGCTGTTATTCCTGGAAGAATTTCTGGAGCTGTCTCTGCCGCAGTCCCTGGAAGAGTTCTGAGACTTATTCTGGCTTCTGTTCTGAGAGTCGTCTCTGTCCTTTAAGCTGTCTGCGTTATAGCTGTTTCTGTCTGCCATGTTTATTACCTCCTGACTTTTAAATCGTTACACAGTCAGTATGGCCTGTGAAGCTGGCATTTATTCAGAAAAAATTTTTATCAGCCCAGCACGCTTACGATCTTTACAGGATTTCTGTAGGTCCAGGGGGAGATCTTAATGCCTGTCCGCTCTGTGGAGGCATGTACAATCTGGCCGTCTCCGATGTAAAGTCCTACATGGTTGATTCTGCTTCCGCTGGCGTAAAATACCAGATCGCCCGGCTGTATCTGTTCTGCGCTGATCTGTGTTCCCTGGGATGCCTGGGAACGGGAAGAGCGGTTCATATCTACGCCGCCGGCATGCTCTAACACGTAGCTTGTAAAGCCGGAGCAGTCAGTTCCTGTATTAGGATCCGAGCCGCCGTATACATAAGGGTTTCCAAGGAAAGTGAGGGCATAGTCTACAACTTCCTGTCTCACGTCTCCGGCTTCCTCCTCCACGACTGCTGCGGTTCCGTCTGCCATCAGATAGCCTTCTTCGCCATTTTCTGAGAAAACCTTCACCCAGCCGTCGCCGTTATCCTCCACTACCTCGTAGGTAGCTCCCTGGGACGCCTGCTCTACTACAGCAGACTCTGCGCTCATCTCTGAGTACAGTGAGATCTGCTCTGCTTCTACCTTAACCACCGCGCCCGCTTCAGCCTCAGCGGCCTCAGCCTTTGCCGGATTTGCAAATAATACGGCAGAGCAGACACACATCATTCCCAACAGCTTCCATCCCTTATTCTTTATCATCCCAAAACTCCTGACTTTTTATTTTCAATCCCCAATTCTGCAATGTTCCTGTAACATATTAACTTTTTCTTTCTAATTGTTACATAATTGTTAAATATGTTACGACGTTATTATATTTACTTTTTTTTGCAATGTCAAGAAAATCAGAACGATTTATATTTATTTAATAATTTGCCAGCCGTTTCTTTAGCCTTTTGAAGCTCCTCCCATCATACCGCTTACCAGGAATTTCCGGAATATAAGCGCCAGAACAGCAGGAGGGATAATGGCAATCAGCCCTCCTGCAGCTGTCAGGCCATACTGAATCGAATCCTTTGTCATAAATTCGCTGGTGACAATGGATACTGGCTTCGTCTCCAGGGAAGATGCCAAAATTAACGGAATCTGAAACTGGTTCCAGGCGCTTAAAAACATGATTAAGCTGCATGCTAAAATCACAGGACCTGAAACGGGCAGCACAATCCGAAAAAAGGTCCCCATGGTTCCGCAGCCATCTACTCTGGCAGCCTCCAGAATTTCCCGTGGAATGGTGGCAAAATAGTTGCTCATCAGCCAGGTGCTCATGGGCAGAAAAGAGCTTACGTACACCAGGGACAGCCAGAACTGACTGTCTAACAGGTCATGCTCGATAAACACCCGAAACAGCGGGATAATGGTGGCGAATACAGGAATTACCATTGTAATCAGAAGCGCATTCTTAAACCACTTCCTGCCTGGAAACTCCATTTTTGTCAAAGTATACGCTGTAATCAAGGCCAGGGGAACTCCGATGGCAAGAGTCACAGCTGCTGCTGTCAGAGAATTTTTCAGGCCCCGAAACAGGCGGACACTGTGGCTTGTAGTCATGCTGAAGAGATTTTCGTAGTTACTCCACACTGCCGTGCTGGGCAGCATATGTCTTGTGTTGGTAAACATTTCATACTCTGGGGTAACGGAAATAATAAATGCCCACACAAAAGGCCCCAGAGTCAGGATTAAAAGCACGGCTGCTGCTGCCCAGTAATACCAGGGCTGACGCCGGACAGATTTCTTTCTCATTCATTTTCCTCCTGTTCCCGATTCATACTTCTCAGATAAAACACTCCCAGCGCCGCGCAGATCAGCATAATTAAATAGGTAAGGGCACTGCCTCGTCCATAATTTAAGAAAGAGAAGGTGGTCAGATAGTTCTGAATCAGAAGATTCTTTCCCAGATCGCTGTAGCCGGAAAGGGCTGCCAGCTCGTCAAACAGATTCACCGCTGTAATCGACGCAGAGGTAAGTCCAATCAGTACAAACGGCCTGGAAAGCGGAAGGGTAATATGCCGGAAGGAATTCCATCTTCCGCAGCCATCCAGGCGCGCTGCCTCGTAAAGTTCTCCTGGAATGGTTCTCAGCCCTGACAGGCAGACAATGGCGCAGAAGGGAATGCTGCGCCACGCGGCCACAATACTAGCCACGGTCAGGAGAAGCCAGCGGGAAGCCAGCCATTCTATCGGCTTGTCCACAATTCCCAGAAGCATCAGCAGCTTATTCATAAATCCATAGCCGGAATGAAACACAAACCGCCAGATAATTCCATTGACAATCGGCGGCATGGCCCAGGGCAGAATGGCCGCTGCAGTGAGAAGACCTGACAGCTTTGTATCTGCATTCAGAACCAGGGATACCAAAAGGCCAAATACTGTCGTCAGCCCTGCCACTAATATCAGAAGAAAAGCTGTGTTCTGGAAAGCATACCAGAACTCCTGGGATTTCAGTATCGCTGCATAGTTTTCCATCCCGATAAAATGTGTATTCTGAGGCGCTGTCAGTTTCATTTCCTTTAAGCTGTAAGTAAAGGTAACAGCCACCGGATAAAATACCAGGGCAGCCATCAATACTCCTGCCGGCAGCAGCAGAGCGTAAGGCAGAAGCCTGTCTCCTTTCTTTTTGTGCATTCCATTTCCTCCTGCTCATATTGTATTAAGCCTGGCCAAACGCTTCCATGACAAAAGGAGATGCAGTGAAAGCACATCCGTCTCCCACAGCATCCCCTTCCTGTCTTTCGCTGTTATTTTGCCAGCTCGTTTACCTTTTCATTCATGGCTGCAAACGCCTCCTCTGGTGTCTGCTCGCCCATAACCATACGGTTAATATTGTTAAACATAGCATTGCTCATCTCTGCATAGTAATCCGGCACACCATTGGGGAACGGGGATTTGATCAGCTTAGCCATATCTAACATTGCGCCAGGCTCTGTAATTGTTCCATCCTCAATCAGAGACTCCAGAACACTGTTTCTGGTAGGAATAGAGCCGTTTGCTGTATACAGCGCCTTCTGTGTCTCCGGAGCGCTGTACCATTTTACAAACTCTAAAGCAGCTTCCTTGTTCTCGGAGTAGCTGGAAATACCTACTGCCTCCGGAAGCGGCATGGTCTGCTCTGCTGTGCCGTCTTTTCCTGGAAGCATAATCGGCACTACGTCACCTACTACGCTGCACTCTTCAGGATTGGAAGCAAAACGTACGAACTTTGTCGGGCCTACCATAAAGCTGGCCTCTCCGGCTGTAATCTTTCTGTAGACATCCATACCTGTAGCTGTCTTGATAGCCGGATCTGTATATCCTTCCTGTACCATCTGGTTCTCAAAGGTCAGGGCATCTGTTACAGATTCCTCATTTAAAGTATTGTCATCGTTGAAGACAACACCATTTCTGGCAAATGCCATCCACATCATGGAAGTAGTAGCAGACTCGTCTGCGTTCATCGGCATAGCATAAGGATACTCTGCTACGCCCTGCTCCTTAATGGCCTTCATAGCCTCATAAACCTCATCCCAGGTCTCTGGAGCCTTCTCAATGCCGGCCTGCTCAAAGTGAGCCTTATTGTAGTAAGCAATTCTGTAGTCGTTGGCATAAGGAACAGCCAGAACCTTTCCGTCAATCATAAAGGTTCCTGCAGACGGCATATCAGCCAGATCCTCGTCGCTCAGCTCAACCGGCTCCAGCCAGCCAGCGCTGTTCATCTCTCCAACCCAGGACCAGTCTACTTCAAATACATCAGCTGCAGCCTTGCCGCCTACAGCCGCGATGGAGATTTTGTCGCGGATATCGTCCCAGCTCACCTCGTTCATGACAACCTTAATGCCTGTTTCCTCTGTAAACTGAGCTAAGAGCTCCTCTCCCGGATTCGCCCAGTCCGGAACCATAACTGTGATCTCAGTTCCAGCCAGATCCTTCTTCTCCTCTGTAGCAGCTTCTGTCTCTGCTTCGCCTGCGGCTGTCTCTGCTTCGCTTACA
>CAUCIO010000125.1 GCA_958442925.1 uncultured Clostridium sp.
TTTGCAGAGGTGGAGAGACAGATCCTTGGCCGTTTCAGAAGGCAGGAGCCTTTTTCCGCGGATGCAGAAAGAAGAGCAGAGGAAATGAAACCCTTTAAGAGTTCAGAAAACTCCAGGGCGGGAGGGGAGAGAAGAAAGGAATTTTCTTTCCATGTGTCCTTAGAGGAGCCTGGGGGACTGGAAACAGTTCTGTCCTTCCGGGATGCGGATATTATTTCCATCGATGCGGCCGGATTTCCGGCTGAGTGCTGGAAGCAGACCGTTTCCAGCTGTCATGAGAAGGGAAGGGAATGTCTGCTTGTGCTGCCTCATATTTACAGAGCGGAGGCGAAGCAGTATTTTGATGCCCACCTGAGGGAACTTTCCGAGGCAGGATTTGACGGAGCTGTTATCAGGGCCTGGGAGGAGGCAGAACTGATTGCCAGATGGAGACGGGAAAGGGTGTTCTCACCGAATGTTACAGTCTTTGATCATGGCCTGTACAGCTTTAACCGCCTCTCAGAGGAGTGGATGGAACAGATGCTTCCAGGAGAGAATATAAGATTTACAGCGCCCCTTGAGTTAAACAGCAGGGAACTGGAAGAGAAGGGGATCTGCGGCGGGGAACTGATGGTATATGGAAATATTCCCATGATGGTGACGGCTCAGTGTCTGAAAAAGACGCTGGAGGGATGCACAAAAAGGCCGGAGCTTCTGTGGATGAAGGATCGGAAGGGAAAGGAATTTCCAGTAAAGAATCACTGCCGGTTCTGCTACAATACGATTTATAATTCCAGCCCCTTATCGCTCCTCTCAGACAGAAGCCTGATTGAGAGACTGGGGCCGTCTGTCCTCAGGCTTTCCTTTACCACGGAACAGCCAGAGCGGATTCGGGAGATATTGAAGGCCTTTTCAGAGGAATTTGCGTCCGGAAAGAAAGAAGCCCAGGTTCCCGAACTGTCTGGGGAGTTTACAAGAGGCCATTTCAGGCGCGGAGCGGAGTAGGTGAAACATTATGGCGAATCTGATTACGAATATATCTAAGTATCTGGTGATACTTTTAATTGCAATTTACACCTATTACAATTTCCGTTTTTTCGGAATCAGGGATGAGTGGGGGAAACGGCGCCTGTGCCGTCTCCAAAACGCAGTAATGGTGCTGATTCACACCCTTGCGTACATGATTATTTATCTGCGCACAGAGGATGAGAAGACGCTGATGTTTTTCGGAGCCCAGATGCTGTTTTTCTTTCTGTATATGGGACTGTACCGGCTGTTTTACAGGAATTTTTCCAGACTGCTTTTAAACAATGCCTGTATGCTTCTGTCCACCAGCTTTATCATCCTGACCAGGATTTCCATGGATCGTGCGGTAAGGCAGTTTGCCATTGTGGCGGTGGCGGCTGCTGTTACCATGATCATTCCGTTTATCATGGATCGTGCGTGGCAGCTGTCAAAGATCCCATGGGTTTATGGAAGCATTGGCCTGATTTTGCTCTTGGTGGTATGCGTCATGGGAAATACGGCGTTTGGAGCTCAGCTTTCCATTAATATTGGAGGCTTTTCTTTTCAGCCGTCAGAGTTTGTAAAAATCAGCTTTGTATTTTTTGTGGCTACCATGTTTTACCGCTCTATGGACTTTAAAACCATAGCAGTCACTACTGCGGTGGCGGCCGCTCATGTGCTGGTGCTGGTGCTGTCCAAGGATCTGGGAAGCGCCCTGATCTTCTTTGTCACCTACCTTCTGATGCTGTTTGTGGCAACGGGAAACTGGTTTTATCTGGGTCTGGGAGCAGGCAGCGGAGCAGCTGCAGCTGTGATTGCCTACAACCTGTTTTCCCATGTGAGAACCAGAGTAGAGGCATGGCTGGATCCCTGGAGCGATATTTCAGGAAAGGGATACCAGATCAGCCAGTCCCTGTTTGCCATTGGGACGGGAGGCTGGTTTGGCATGGGGCTCTACCAGGGAATGCCGTCCAAAATTCCCGTGGTGGAGAAGGATTTTGTCTTTTCCGCTATTTCTGAAGAAATGGGAGGCATCTACGCTATCTGCCTGATTCTTATCTGTCTGGGCTGCTTTATGCAGTTTATGATGATAGCTGCCAATATGCAGGCTGTCTTTTACAAGCTGATTGCCTTTGGACTGGGAACTACGTATATTGTTCAGGTATTTCTCACCATTGGCGGAGTGACGAAGTTTATTCCCTCCACAGGAGTGACGCTGCCGTTTGTCAGCTATGGCGGAAGTTCCATTCTCAGCACCTTTATTGTATTTAATGTGGTTCAGGGACTGTATATTTTAAAGCGCAATGAAGAGGAGGAAGATTATGATGAAGAAGAATGATCCGAGTCCTGAAAAGAGAGGGAAAGCTTCCATCTCCCGCTCCAGAAAACGCTCCGGGGCTGAAAAAGAGAGGGAGCTGAAGGAAGCTTCCAGAGAGAAGGCGGATAAAAATATTTTACGGATTACCTATGCCTTCGCAGCCCTGTTTATCGGTATGTGCCTGTATCTGGGATGGTTTCTTCAGATAGACAGTGAAAATGTCATCAACAGCTCCTACAATGCCAGACTGGATCGTTTTTCCGACCGGATTGTGAGAGGAAAAATCCTGAGTGGAGACGGAAAGGTGCTGGCAGAGACTCAGGTGGCGGAGGACGGTACAGAAAAACGGTATTATCCTTATAATTATCTCTATGTTCACCCGGTAGGCTATTCTGGAAAGAACGGTAAGACGGGCATCGAAGCCCTGGCGAATTTTTATCTTCTGTCCTCCCACGTCAATCTGGTAGAAAAGACCGTCAACGAGCTGCAGGGAAAGAAAAATATGGGAGACAACGTGGTAACGACTCTGGATTCTGATCTGCAGCAGACAGCCTCTGATGCCATGGGAAACAGGAGAGGGGCGGTGATCGCCATGGAGCCGGACACGGGAAAGATTTTGACCATGGTATCCCAGCCTAATTTTAATGCCAATACAGTGGATGAGCAGTGGGAGGAACTGACATCTCCGGAAAATACCAAGGCGCATCTGGTAAACAGGGCCACCCAGGGACTTTACTCCCCAGGTTCCACTTTTAAGATTGTAACAGCCCTGGAGTACCTGCATGAGAACCCGGATGGCATGAGCCAGTTCCATTTTGACTGCGATGGCCTGATGGAACAGGGGGAATACCAGATTCGCTGCTATCACGGAGAATCCCATGGCAGTCAGGATCTGCGGGCAGCCTTTGCCAATTCCTGCAACGGAGCCTTCTCTTCTATGGGCCTGGGGCTGAATCTGACGCAGTTTGGGAGCCTGGCCAACCAGCTTCTGTTTAATAAAAGCCTTCCCCTGTCCCTTCCTTATAAGGAAAGCTCTTTCGTTATGGGAGAGGGGGCTGACGAGTGGGAACGGCTTCAGACTTCAATTGGACAGGGAAAGACACAGATTACACCTATACACAATCTGATGATTACGGCTGCTGTTGCAAATGGCGGAACCCTGATGAAGCCGTATCTGATTGACCATGTGGAGAATGCCGGAGGCCAGACAGTAAAGAAGTTTCTTCCGGAAGCCTATGGAACGCTTATGAGTTCTGAGGACGCCTCCACGTTAAGCAGCCTTATGACTGCAGTTGTCACGGATGGGACGGGCTCCGCTCTGCGGGGAGCCTCCTATACAGCGGCGGGAAAAACAGGCTCCGCTGAATTTGAGACGGGAAAAGAGACTCATGCCTGGTTTGTAGGCTATGCCCCTGTGGAGGATCCAAAGATCGCTGTCTGCGTGCTGTTAGAGGAGAGCGGTTCCGGAGGTAAACAGGCAGGGCCTGTGGCCAGAGCCGTGATGGACAAATATTTTGAAAAAAATCCTCTGCAGCAGTAGGGGAATAGATAGGAGAGACCGATGACACAGCTTCAGATGATACTGTTTTTATGCCCTGTATTCTTTTTTACCAGCTTTGTGGACGCAGTTTCAGGCGGAGGAGGCCTGGTGGCTCTGCCGGCCTATCTGTTTACAGGAATGCCGGTTCACAGCGCTTATGCCTGCAATAAGGTGGGATGCGTGGTGGGAGGATTCACTTCTTTTATCCGTTTTTTTAAAAACGGGCTGATTGATATGAAAACGGCTCTCTTTGTGGGAGGGGTAACCTTTGTGTGCTCCACCTGCGGAGCCCAGATTGTGCTGCACCTGCCGGACAGGCCTCTCAGGATTATGATTTTAGCGTCCATGCCGGCTGTGGCGGCTCTGATTTTTTTCCAGAAAAAATATCCTGAGGTAAACAGAACCTCAGAGATCACAGGCTGGAAGCGGGTATGGCTCTGCCTGTTTTCAGGCGCTGTTATGGGCTTCTATGACGGGGTTTTAGGGCCTGGCTCCGGAACCCTTGTGATGATTCTCTTCACGAAGCTGCTAAAATACGATCTGATTACTGCATCGGGAAATACGAAAGTCATTTTGCTGGCCTCCACTCTGGCGGCCTCCGTGTCCTACATTCTGGCTGGAAAGGTCATATGGACTGTTGCCATCCCGGTATCCCTGTGCGGTATGCTGGGAGGGTATGTGGGAGCTGGGATGGCCATTAAAAAGGGCACGAAATTTATCCGCCCCATGATGCTTGGCATCGCGGCCCTTCTGGTGATCAAAATGGCGATGGATCTGGTGCACGGCGGAGCGTAAGAAAGCTCCGGCGCTAAACGGCCTGCAGTTGAAAATGGCAGGGAGATATCAGACTGGCGGGAAAAGCTGGACAGAAGAGAGAAACGAGAAGCGAAGATTTTATAAAAAGATCAAAAATGCTTATCCTCAGAAAATTTGAGGAGAAGAAAAAGGAAAATTCTGTCATACTGTATATGAGCGCTTGAAATATAATAATGGAGGAAGATACAGTATGATGAGAAAACAGATGGAAGAGATCCTGATTAATCTGCTGTCCTGCGGAATTTTCGAGGTAATTAAAAATTTTATAATGAAACTGTAGCATAGGGAACAGGTCGCGGGAGAGGGGAAGCAGTTGCTCAGCCAGCTCAGACAGATTCATGCTGCCGGGTGTATGCTGCTCCTGACTGAAATAGGAGTTTGAATGAGGAAAAAAGTGTCGCTTAACTGTATATTAAGCGACACTTTTTTTAATTACGAAATCCAATTCTTTATAAGTCTATCATCATTTTGTCAGTTCCTGTAGATTATAACATCCTTTACTGGGAGAGTCAATTGGCAGAAACAAGACTGTTTCCCATTTATTTCTAATATTTTCTTATTATTCTATTAATTTTTCCTGGAAATCAAAAAAATTTAATCAAAAGAAGGTTGTCCTTTTCAATCCTGGTTTTTCACAGAAGAAAAAAGTGTCGCTTAATATACAGTTAAGCGACAAATTACAGGGAAAGGCGGTTGCGTGATGAGCTGGTATGTGCTGCAGTGCCGCCCGGGAAGGGAAGGGGAGATTACAGCCTCCCTGAAAAATCATCTGTCCGGGGAAGCGCTGGAGGAGGCCTTCTTCTTTCAGAGTGAACGGCTCTGGCGGGTAAATGGAAGCTGGGAACGGCAGACAAAGGAGTTGTTTCCGGGATATGTGTTTTTACAGAGCAGCAGTCCTGAGAAGCTTTCTGCAGATCTGGAAGAATACCGGGGAATTGTCCGTGTAATGGAGGAACCCGGCTATCTGATTTCTGTATACCCAGAGGAGGAGACATATTTGAGAAGGCTCTGCGGAGAAAACCATTTTCTTGGACTGTCCTATGGCTACAAGAACAGGGAAAGCGGATATTCAAAGATTACGAGAGGCCCGTTGGTGGGGATGGAACGTCAGGTCGCTTCATTTGACTGGCACCGGCGCTTTGCAAAGCTGGAACTTACTCTCGGGAAAAGAAAGGCCGTAGTCTGGGCCGGGCTGGAGATTGATGAGGCTGTGAGGGCATCATAGGGGCCGGACTGGTGATCCGGGAAAGGCATAGAAAAAAACGACAGGACAAATTCTTGAAGGCGAAGTACAGCTAATGAGGCATACGGCGGCGGATGGATGTGATAGAGGTGCAGTGTGCTGCTGACTAATTAAAATTTAGGGGGTACAGGATGCTGCAGAAAAGAATCAGGGCGGCGGCTGAGAAAATTTTAGCCTGCTGTGCTGATAGGGCGAAGCTATACCCTTTTGTCCCGAAAATCAGGAGGAAGCCATGTGGTACGTGATTCAGACAGAAACAGGAAAAGAAGAGGAGATACTTCTGTTTATGCGGAATATGATACCGGAAGAATTGTGCTGGCATTGTTTTTTGATCTGGGCAGAGTGGCCCAGACGTGCAAGCGGACAGTGGAACATAGTGAAGAAAAATATGTTTCCAGGTTATATTTTTGCGGAAACAGAAGAGCCAGAAGAGCTGTTCCAAAGGCTGAAAAAGGTACCAGGTCTTACAAAGCTGCTGGGGGGAGACAGATGTGAGTTTATTCCTTTGGGCGCAGAGGAAGAGCGGTTTTTCTGCATGATTGGAGAAAAAGGAGGAAACTGCACCAGAGAAAACCGGGCAGCGAAATGCGGAGCGGGGACTGATAAAAGAAAAAGGTATTGTCTGTCAGTCCGTCCAAGCACTGTGCGGGTAGATGAGGAAGGAAAACTTGAAATACTGAATGGAGCCCTTCAGGCATTTAAAGAGGAAATTGTGAGAGTAAACCTACA
>CAUCIO010000126.1 GCA_958442925.1 uncultured Clostridium sp.
AGAGGTTCTTCTTTAAAAACGCCTGATGGACAGGAATCTTCAGAAAAAGGCAGCTCAGAAAGCGCTGGAAAGGCCACAGAAAGCAGCGCGCAGGAGGAAAAAGACAGTGTAACAGCTTTTTCTGTGGAAGATGAGACTGTTCTTTTTGATCCTGACAGGCGTGGGCCTTCTGGAGAGCCTGGTTCCGGCGGCGACAATGACGCGGACTTTGAAGAATGGCAGGAGTGGCAGGATGAGGAGCTGGAGGAGTATGCCGATCAGGTGGAGGCAGGACTTCAGACTGTGTCGGGAACCTCCTATGCCGGAGATATCAGTCTCCTGCTTCAGATGGTAAAGGAACTGATCGGAAGCTCTGATGAGACAATAGCCAGGGCGGGAGCTTTGATTCAGAAAATCAACGGTCTCTGTTCCAGCATCTCTGAAGCCGGAGGGGATACGGCAAGAGTGGTGAAGGAGCTGCGAAGCTGCACCGATCAGCTGGTAAACCTGCTGGACGATACGAGAGTGATGATTGATACCATGGACAGTTATGTTCCATCCATGCTGGATGCTCTGGGAGCCACAGAGGAACTGATGAACCGCCTGACAAAAGTCATGGGAAGTACGGAGCAGGTGCTGCGCACGGTTCACAATACTCTGGCAGCTGCCGGAGATTCCCTGGACGATGGAACGAAGAATACTATTGCAGGAATGCAGGAGCTTTTAAATCACAGCCTGACAGCTATAGAAAGTTTAAAACAGGTGAGAGAAGCCAGCCAGAATATGAAAGATACGCTGGACGAGCAGCTGGACAAATTTGAGGAAGAGAATAATTTCCTGAATCTGGATCCAAATGAGGATCTGGTGTCCTTCACCTCAGGGAAGAACCCCTCTCCACACAGTATCCAGATACTGTTAAGAACTGAGGAGATAGATGATGAGGCTTTAAATGACGACACAGCGGATCTGGAGGCCTCTGCCCAGGCGGATCCGGGGCCTTTGGCCAGAATCTGGAATGTGATTGTAAAGATTGTGAAAGCAGTCATCGATATTTTTAAAAACAGATAGCGTCAGATATGCTGGCATTTTGGGCGGCTTTCTGTGATGCCTTTCGGGCTGATCAGAGGGCCGCCCTGTTTTTCTGTCGAGAAAGGGGAAAATTTACCGAAATAAACTTCTTGCATAATGGCGAGCTTATATTATAATAGAGAGATGAACAAAAAGAAAAAGCCTGCAAAAAGGACAGGCTGCCTGCGGAAAGCGGCAGTATGACAAAAGAAAGGACAGGAAGGACCATGGAAAGAGGAGTGGAGCGCTTTACTGCAGAGGAGGCAGAGGAGTACTTAAACAGGATTCCTAAATTTACAAAAAAGAAGCATTCCATAGAAGAACTCAGAGAAATTTTAGATGAGACAGGGCTTTCCCTTGACGGCATACGGCTGATCCATGTGGCCGGAACCAATGGAAAAGGTTCCGTCTGCGCCTTTTTATCCTCGATTCTCAGGGAAACGGGGGAGCACACGGCAGTATTTACTTCTCCTCATCTTGTGTCAGCCAGAGAGAGGTTTTCCTTTGACGGAAAACAGGTGGAAGAGGAGGAGTTTCTCTCCGCGTTTCAGGTGATACAAAATCTGCTTCCTGTAATGGAAGAGAGAAAATTTGGCCACCCTTCTTACTTTGAGTATCTATTTCTGATGTTTGCAGCTATGATGCAGGAACGCAGAGAGTTTACGGCAGTAGTGGAAACCGGGCTTGGAGGAAGGCTGGACGCTACGAATGCAGTCCGGCGGCCGGACTTATGCGTAATTACCTCTATCAGCCTGGATCATATGGAGTATCTGGGGGATACAGTGGAGCAGATTGCAGGAGAGAAAGCGGGCATCATAAAACCTGGTATTCCTGTGGTTTATGACAGGACAGACGAAGCGGCAGCCGCTGTGATCGAACGCCAGGCCAGGCTTTTGAAAAGCCCTGCCTTCGGAGTGGGAGAAGACAATTCCTGGCAGCAGACTCTGGAGCAGGGACATCTGTTTCTGAGACAGGGCGGGAGAGTCCTGGAGATTCCATTTGCCGCCCCTTACCAGGCGGTAAATGCCATGCTGGCAGTCCGGGCTGCTGCAGAGCTTGGAATTTCCTGGCAGACTGCTTCCAGGGGAGTGAAAAAAGCCTCCTGGCCAGGCCGTATGGAGGAAATTGCCCCTGGCGTCTATTTAGACGGTGCCCATAATGAAGGCGGAATCAGAGCCTTTGCAAGAGCCGCCTCCCAGCTTCCAGGCAAGAGAAAAATTCTCCTGTTTGCCGTAGCATCGGATAAAGAGTATCAGACGATGCTGCGCCTTCTGTTTGAGATGCTGCGTCCTGATGCTGTAGTGCTGACCCGCATTGCCGGAAGCAGAGGACTCGATGTGGAGATACTTCGGGCCAAGGCCGAGGCAGCGGCAGACGAGGCAGGCCTGTCCATCCCGATGACAGTCAGGCCGTTGGCAGAGGAGGCGTTTTTTGCCGCCCTGCAGGATAAGGGAGAGGAGGATGCGGTGTTCTGCGCCGGTTCCCTTTACCTGGCGGGAGAAATAAAAGATGTGATAAGGAGGAACTGTCGTGATGAAAGAAGATAGAACCATGATTGATTTTGACGAGGAGATCAGCCGGTTTCAGCCCAGTCTGGAAGTGGAGGACATCGGAGAGGCGATTGTAAAAAGCGATCTGACAGATATGTCGGATATTGTGATGGAAGTACTTAAACATGCGAAAGAGCGGTAAAAAATATGGATCAATTAAAAAAAATCCGTCTGGCTGCCAACGGTTTCTATAATCTGGGGCTGGAACGGGCGAAGATACGCGACCTGACAGGAGCGGCAGAGGCGCTGAAAAAGTGCCTGCTGCTGAATAAATACCACATTGACGGAAGAAATCTTCTGGGCCTTATCTACTATGAGATGGGAGAGGTGTCAGATGCTTTGGTTCAGTGGGTAATCAGCATGAACTTCAAGGAGCAGGACAACCGGGCTGACTATTATCTGGATCAGATTCAGAGAAAGCCGGAGCGGCTGGATACAGTAAGTCAGAATGTAAAGCGGTATAATCAGGCGCTGGCCCAGGCCCAGGCCGGGGACGACGATCTGGCGGTTCTGCAGCTGACGAAAGTGGTGGAGGTAAATCCTAATTTTATCAAGGCCCATCTGCTTCTGGCAGTTCTCTACATGAGCCGGGGAACCTATGCGAAAGCGGGAAAATCCCTTGTGAAGGTTTTGAAAATTGATAAAAATAACCCTAAAGCTTCCTGGTATATGTCCATTGTCAAGGATAAGACCGGCCGGGCGGACGTAGAGAGAAGAAAGCTTAAAAATGCATTTTCCCATAAAAAGATGCAGGATGACGACGTGATCATTCCGCCTTCTTATAAGGAGAACACGGGATGGCAGTCAATTCTGAATATTGTGGCAGGTCTGGCTCTGGGCGCCATGGTCATTTTCTTCCTGGTTATGCCTACCAAGATCAAGGCTCTGAATAATGAGCACAATCAGGAAATCCTGAAATATGAGGAAAAAATTAACCAGAGAAACGAGGAGATTGACAGCTTAAACGGACAGATGGAGCAGGCCAACAGCGATAAAGAGACGGCAGAGCAGAAGCTGGACGAGGCCTTAAACAGCAATGACAGTCAGGTGAACCAGTACGCCACCCTCGTTAAAATGCTGCAGGCTTACCGAAACGAGGATCTGACAGGGGCGGTAACTCTGTATCCAGGTTTTAATCCGTCGATTTTTACAGACGAGACAGTGCTTCAGATTGCCAATGGCATCAAACAGGACATAGAGACCAACGGTTACCAGACTCTGGAGGATCTGGCCTATACCATGTGGTCAGCAGGCAGAATGGATGAGGCGTTAAATTATTACAACACCTGTCTGACCATCCGGCCTCAGAATCCGAAAGTAATTTTCAGTATGGGAATGATCTACCGTTCCAAGCAGGATTACGCTAAGGCGGTGGAGCTGTTTACACAGGTGAGCACCCAGTATGGGGATTCTGAATATGCGGAGAAATCAAGAAATCAGCTGACAGAGCTGGCTCCTTATGTGCAGTCAGCGTCCCAGCAGCAGGCAGAACCGGCAGCAGAAGAGACTCAGCCGGAAGCGGGAGAAGCTGAAACAGAAGAGGATGACGGAGGCCAGGAAGGGGAACCGCAGCAGTAAAACACATAAGAATTGATAAAGACACTACAGAAGATGGTAAATTCTTTTGCAGTGTCTTTTTTTGTGCTTTACAGGCTCTCTGCATACTGACACTATTCTATGGAATAAAAAAAGAATGCCAGGGAATACTTTCCTATGATACGGTGAAAAGACAGATAGAAAGAGGAGAGACAGAAAAAGAATAGACAGAAAAAGGAGGAGAAACGCATGGAACAGGGTTTTACATACGAGGCATCGGAACAGATGCTGGTGATTCACCTGCCAAAGGAGGTGGATCACCATAACTGTACGGCGCTGAAAAATGAGACAGATCTGATTTTGGCCGAAAATTATGTGACTAGAATGATTTTTGATTTTACGGATACACAGTTTATGGACAGCTCAGGAATCGGAGTGCTTCTAAACCGCTACAAACAGATGAAAGGAAGCAGAGGAAGCGTCGCCTACTACGGGGCGGGGCGTCAGGTAAAGCGAATCCTGTCCATCGGAGGAATAACGGGAATGGTGCAGGGGTATGATACGAAGGAGGCGGCCATAGAGGGACGTCTGGAAAGGAGAGAACCATGCAGAAGGGGATGGAGATGAAGAGAGACGACAAAAAGACAGAGAGAATGAGGATGGAAATCGAAAGCCGCTCAGAGAATGAGGAATTTGCCAGGGTAGCGGCTGCTGTATTTTTAAGCCGCCTGGATCCTACGGTAGAGGAGATGGATGATATTAAAACAGCAGTTTCAGAGGCAGTTACCAACGCGGTTATTCATGGATATGGAGGCGGAGAGGGAACCATTTACATAGAAATCCAGATTTGCGGCAGGGAGGCCAGGATTACCATCCGGGACGAGGGAATCGGCATCGCGGACATTGAAAAAGCCATGGAGCCCATGTACACATCGGATCCGTCTGGGGAGCGTTCCGGTATGGGATTTTCCTTTATGGAGGCCTTTATGGATCAGGTATCTGTGGAGTCGGAACCTGGCCTGGGAACTGCCGTCATCATGAAAAAGGCAGTCGGCAGGTGAGATTATGGAAGGAACAGAGAGACAGGATAGAACAATACAGCTTATTGCCCTGGCCCACCAGGGAGATAAAGAGGCCAGAGATATTCTGGTAGAGGAAAATGTAGGCCTGATTTGGAGTATTGTCCGCAGGTTTGCAGGAAGAGGCTGCGAGACAGAGGATCTGTTCCAGATTGGAAGCATCGGCCTTATGAAGGCCATTGATAAATTTGACACGGCCTTTGACGTGAAATTTTCCACTTATGCAGTTCCGCTGATTATGGGAGAGATTAAAAGATTTCTCAGAGACGACGGTATGATCAAGGTCAGCCGCTCCATTAAGGAGATGGGAATGCGAGTCAGCGCGTCCAGGCAGAAGCTGGCGGGAACGCTTGGCAGAGAACCGACCCTGGAAGAGCTGGCAGAGGACATAGGAGCAAGCCGTGAGGAGGTGGCCGTTTCCCTGGAGGCGGGAGCCCAGGTGGAATCTCTGTACGCTCCGGCGGCAGGAAGAGAGGAGACGAATCTGTCCCTGCTGGACCGGATTAGTGAAGAAAGCGGACAGAATGAGGAGGTGCTTGACAGGGTCGTTTTAAGGGAGCTGTTACGTTCCCTTGAAAAGAAAGAGCGGGAGCTGATTGTGAGGCGATATTTTTATGATCAGACTCAGACAAAAATTGCTGAACTTATGGGAATTTCTCAGGTTCAGGTTTCCAGAATGGAAAAGAGAATTTTAAAGAAAATGCGGGAAGGCTTTGAATAAAAACAGAAATTTGTTCCATACTAATCTGCAAAAGAAGAGAAAAGGATGTGAGAAAATGAATTTTATAAAAGGAAAGGCAGGCGTGCTTCTGCTCCTTTTGAGTGTAATCTCTATTTTAGCTGTGGTATGGTTCTGTCTGCTTGACATGCACATTTATGCGGAGCCTCACGGAACTTTTGTGGAGGCGGGAGAGACAGCAGGGGAGATGGCAGCCTGATGGGACAGACCGTATTTATAAGCCTGAATCAGATTACCCAGGTACACAAAAAAGACGTATTTCTGGCTGATATCGGGGAGATCTACTGCAGCGACTCACATGTGGTGAACCGGGTGAAGGCGGTAAAGGTAGTGACAATTCGGGGCAGCCAGGAGCATAATTACATTGGAAACGTCCTGGATGTAATCGAAAAGATTCAGCAGGCGTCTCCAGGCGCAGATGTGTCTAATCTGGGAGAGACAGATTTCATTATTTCCTACAAGCCGGATAAGGCGCCGTCTTACCTCTGGGAGTGGACGAAGACGCTTGCCGCCTGTCTGATTTGTTTTTTTGGCGCCATGTTTGCCATTATGACCTTCAACAATGACGCTAACGTAAAAGACGTATTTCA
>CAUCIO010000127.1 GCA_958442925.1 uncultured Clostridium sp.
ATTTTGTCTGCCTCTGCCAGTAAGGTTAAAAGAGCCGGAAAACTGCTGTTTATCCCCTCCCTGCTTCTGTTCCTCGACGGAGCCGGAACCTGTCTGATTCCGGCAGAACAGATTATCTGGACGTCTGTCAGAAAGTCCCGATCTGCCGCATCCTTCTGCGCCCTGGCGTCTGATGGCAAAAGTTTTTGCTTTCCCTGTCCCTCCTGGGAAAGCGCCAGAGAGCTGGAATGTGCGCTGCGATCTCAAAATCCTGATATTGCAGCTGGAAAAAGGCCCTCCCTTTTCAGGAGAAAGCATTTTAAAAAGCACAGACGCAAATCATAGCGCCTGTGCTTTTCTCACCGATTCTTCTGCTATTTATTCTTTCCGCAGCACTTCTTATACTTCTTTCCGCTGCCGCATGGACATGGATCGTTCGGGTAAACTTTCTGTTCATTGCGTACAGTTCCGGAAGCCTTCTGATCTCTGTAAAGCTCTTTTCTCTTCTCAGGAGTCAGAATCGCATCCCACTGCGGAAGATTATACAGCCACTCTGCCTTCGCCTCAACCATGTTCCAGTAAAGCTTCTCGGGATCAATCTCAATCTTTACTACCGTGTTCTCGTCCATGGTTTCGATCTGATTCTCGTATCCCTTTAAGCTCTCGTTGATTCCGTCTAAGAAGCCTGTCATGATCAGAACCTCTGTATCATACTTCTCTGCCAGCTCCTTAACAGTTCCCTCTACTGCTTCTGCAGGGTTGGAAAGAATCTGCTCATAAATACCCTTCTCAATCGCAAAATATCCGGACCACAGTTCTTCTCTTTTTTTATCATCGAGTCCGTCGCCGTATGCGAGGTTTCTCCAGTTTTCTAATAATGTCATAATAACCGCTCCATTCTTTTTCTAATCAACCGTTCTCGTTTCCTGACTGCAAAAAGCTCTGGATACGGGAAAGTTCCCTACCAGTATATAACAAGTCCCGACATTTTGCAATGAATTTCGTTCTGGCAATATTCTTTTACATGAAGGCAGATATAAAAATATCAAAAAAATTATCTGCCCTGTATATCTTCTCTTTTTTTGTCCATAATAAGAGTATCAACAAAAGAAAAAGTTTTGAATACTTATCCTCCCCTTTTTAATACCTTGCCTGTTGGCTTCGTGCAGCAGGCGGGGTATTTTTTTCTGCAGTAATAAAGAGCCGGGCATCTGTTTCTGTACAAAACGCCGCCCGGCTCCTTTTGATTATACCTGCGCTATTTCCCCTGCTTTGTGCTTTCCTGTAATCGAATACTCCACCCACTCTGCCACATTAACTGCGTGATCGCCAATTCTTTCCAGATATTTGGCCGCCATCAGAAGGTCCAGAGCTGCCTCCGCTCCAATACCCTTTTCTTCGATGAGCTTCATGAGCTCCTCCTTCACACAGTCAAACAGGCGGTCTACCTCATCGTCGTCTGCCTGTACCTTTCTGGCCATAGCCAGATCTCCCTTTACAAAGGCATCCACGCTGTTCATCACCATTGACACGGCAGCCATAGCCATCTGGTTAATATGAACCCTGCTCTGAAGCCCGCTTCCGGCAATCCTTGGCACCAGCTCCGCAATATCATCCGCCTGATCTCCAATCCGCTCTAAGTCGGCGATCATACGGAGAGCGGCTGACACGTTTCTCAGATCGTGGGCAATGGGCTGCTGGCGCAGCAGCAGCGTCATGCAGCTGTTTTCTATTTCCCGTTCCATTCCGTTGATTTCATCCTCAAGCCGGTGTACCTGGTCTGCAAGCTCTGCGCTCCCCTCTCCTCCAAGGGCTCTGGCAGATAGGGAGATAGCCTCCTCGCACAGTCCTCCCATTTTGATCAGCTGTTTTTCCAGATCGTTTAACTGTCTGTCGAAATTTGTTCTCATCAACCAAACCTCCCTGTAATATAATCTTCTGTCCGCTTATCCTTCGGCATGGCGAACATTTCCCCGGTATCGCCAAACTCCACACACTCTCCCAGAAGAAAGAAGGCAGTCTGATCGGAAATTCTGGCAGCCTGCTGCATATTGTGGGTGACAATGATAATCGTGTACTTTTCTTTCAGCTCCATGGCCAGATCCTCAATCTTAGAGGTAGAAATCGGATCCAGGGCAGAGGTGGGCTCGTCCATTAAAATCACTTCCGGTTCCACAGCCAGTGTTCTGGCAATACACAGTCTCTGCTGCTGTCCTCCGGAAAGTCCCATGGCGCTCTTGTGAAGGCGATCCTTCAGCTCATCCCAGATAGCTGCCTGGCGGAGACTCCGCTCCACGATCTCGTCCAACTGAGCTTTTTTCTTGATTCCGAAGATCCTCGGCCCGTAAGCCACATTGTCATAGATACTTTTGGGAAACGGATTCGGCTGCTGGAACACCATTCCTACCCTGTGGCGCAGGGTAATGGCGTCCATCTCCTTAAAAATATCTGTTCCATCCAGGCGGACCGTTCCGTCGATTTTCACATTCTCCACCATATCGTTCATCCGGTTAAGAGTCTTTAAAAAGGTGGACTTTCCGCATCCGGACGGCCCGATAAAGGCTGTGATCCTGTTCGCGTCTATTTTCATATTTATATTTTTCAGTGCGTGGAACTCTCCGTAGTGGAGGTTCAGCTCTGAGATGTCAAATTTTACGCTCGCTTCTCCCATGCTCAGTTCCTTTCATTTGTTCTGATTCTTTAGATTTTCCTGTTTTTTCCTTTTTCCCGCTCTTCTTATTCTCCCGCGTGCTTCTTTTTCAGTCTGTGGCTCCACACATTGGCTCCTATGCTGAATGCCAGCACCAGCAGCATCAGCACAGCGGAAGCGCAGTTTGCCAGAGCCTTATCCTGTCCGTTGACCTGGAGATTCCAAATCTGAATTGACAGGGTCTCTGCCGGACGGAAAGGATTTAATGGGCAGGTAGGCGCAGACAAATTCCAGTTGCCCCACTTCAGTGAAGTTCCGGAGCCTGTAGTGTAAAGAAGTGCAGCCGCCTCTCCGAACCCTCTTCCAGCTGCCAGAATCACACCTGTCATGATTCTGGGCAGACAGGCTGGCAGAAGCACATGAAAAATACTCTGCCACCTGGTAGCCCCCAGTCCCATACTGGCGTGGTAATAACCTGTAGGAAGTCCTTTAATGGCGTCTTCCGTAGTAGTAGTAATCAGAGGAAGCGTCAGAATCGATACGGACAGCGCTCCTGCCATGAGGCTTTTTCCCATGCCGAAGAATACCAGGAATACCAGGTATCCGAACAGTCCCACCACAATAGAGGGCAGAGAGGAAAGCGTCTCGATACACATTCTCAAAAATTTCGTAACAGGTCCTCCCTTGGCATACATAGCCAGGTAAATACCAGCGCAGACACCTAAGGGAACAGACACCACAAGTGAAATAAAAACAAGGTATATTGTATTAAACAGCTGGTTTCCAATACTTCCCTTCCTGGCAAACCGGAACATTTCCGGCGTAGCTCCCATCAGGCCTCCGATGATCACTTTTCCCGCAAATGCCGCCAGCAGTGTGAAGAAAAAAATGGCAATGGCATAAAAAACCGCTGTCATAAAAGCGTCTATATTTCTGGCGCGGGCAATTCTCTTTTCCGCCATACTTATCTTCCTCCCTTTCTGGCAGTTTTGCTGCCGTCCCCCTCTGTCCTCACCGCAGAGACACGGTGAATGATGAAAATAAACAGCAGGGAAATAAGAAACAGAAGCAGAGCCATGGACCAGAGAGCTGATTTCAGTTCTCCTCCCTCCATCGCATTTCCCATCTGGGCTGCTACCTCTGTGGTAAGTGTCTTTGTTGTTGAAAAGATACTGGAAGGGAGGGCCGTAGTCTGACCGATTACCATGGCCACTGCCAGGGCTTCTCCGAATGCTCTGGCCAGTCCCAGAATAATACCTGAAATAATGCCTGGAGCTGCCGCAGGAACCACAATTTTATAAATAGTCTGCCATCTGGTAGAACCGAGACCGTAGGCTGCCATGCGGCATTCTTTGGAAACTGCCTTTAACGCGTCAGCCGATACGGTGGTAATCGTCGGGAAAATCATCACTGCCAGCACAATACCGGCTGCCAGAATCGAGTGGCCTACCTGTCTGTCAAACACAGTCTTAATAGCCGGAACCAGCACGGTAAGTCCTACCCATCCATATACAACAGAAGGAATTCCAGCAAAAATTTCCACTACCGGGCGGTAAAACTTCTCTCCAAACTTCGGTGAAATATCTGTAATAAAAATGGCGGATCCCAGTGAAAAGGGGGCTGCAATTAAAAGAGCCAGGCCGCAGGTACACAGAGAACCTGTCACAAAAATCAGCGCTCCTACCATGCCGCCGCCTTCTGAATTGTCAACCGGGGCCCATTCTGCGGATCCTAAAAATTCCCAAAGAGAATGGCCATAGGTTAAAAATGTAGCGGAACCCTTATATACCAGGAAGCCGCCGATTCCAATTGTGAGGACAATCACAAATAAACCGCAGGCTGTCATCAAATCCCGCCAGAAATATTCCTTGGCAAACATGCTTTTTCCTTTTGTCCTATCCATAAATCCTCCTGGCCCGCGCAGCAGTTCCAGAACAGAAAACCTCAAAGGGGGGGGAAGCCAAAGGACGCTCCCCGGCTCTCCCCCCTTCATCTTCATCTGCTGCAAAGCTGGCATTTTTCTCTCTTAGTGCTCTGTTACTGTCATCTTGGAGGATACGCCGTATCCCAATGTCTCCATCTGCTCGCCGTACTCGTCAGACATAATATAATCGATGAATGTCTTTGTCACCTCATCCGGCTCTCCCTTAGTGTACATATGCTCATAAGTCCATACTGGGTAATCTCCGCTGTATGTATTTTCAAGCGTTGGTTCTGCTCCGTCGATTGCCAGGGTAGATACTCCTGCATCTCCTGTCAGATACGATAAGGCAACATATCCGATAGCCCCCTCTGTATCCTTTACATTCTGAAGGAGAACACCGGAATCATCTGTCTCCATAGCTGCATTGGAAGCCTCTTCCTGGCCATCCAGGGCGTATTTCTGGAAGGTTGCTCTTGTACCGGAGGATGTGGGGCGTGTCACAAGCACAATCTCCTCATCCGGTCCTCCAACCTCGCTCCAGTTCTTTGTCTCGCCTGTAAAAATGCTGATTAACTGCTCCTTTGTCAGGTCTGTCACTCCAGCCTCATAAACATCGTTATTTACGATTGGGGCCATAGTAACAACACACACCTGGTGATCTACCAGCTCAGCCGCCTGTGCCGGATCCAGCTTGTCCTCAGCCGGAACGTCAGAGTTTCCAATATTGACAGTTCCCTCGGAAACCTGCTTTAAGCCCTCTCCGGAACCGCCGGCGTCAATTGTAATGGCAATGTTCGGATATTTCTCTGCAAACATATCTGCCGCATCGTCTACTAACGGCTTTAATGCAGAAGAGCCTGCTGCTGTAATCGTTCCTGTCAGATCCTCATCTGCTTCAGCTGCCTCTGTATCTGCCTCTGTATTTACCGCTGCCTCTGCACCGGCTGTTTTTGTTGTCTCCTTTGTGTCAGAGCCTGCACACGCTGTCATGCTCACTGCCATAGCTCCTGCTGTCATAAGGGCAATCATTTTTCTCATAATTTTATTCTCCTCTTTTTCCGCGGACCATAGTCCGCTCTTTCTATGCTTTCTTCCGTTTTATCTGAGCTGTATCTTAACAGCTGCTTGTTCGTTCTCTCAGGAACAGCTATAGTATAGCTCTTCATTTGTAAAATCTAAAATACTGCTTTTGTCAAAAGTTTGTGATATTTTTTTTTTTCTTCTTTACACAAATTTTTCATTTCCTGCCCTGAATTTCTCCTTTTTCTCCCAAACTCCCCGCAAAATACCGGGAAACAGTTGAAATCTCCAGCCTCCTATTATAAAATAAGTGCGGCTGCCGTCTGCAGGATCCATTTACGCGGCATCTGCCAGAAAACACAAAGGAGAGAGCCCTTAAAATGAAGAAAAACGTACTTGTAGGACAATCCGGAGGTCCTACTGCAGTAATTAATGCAAGTCTTTACGGAGTCGTCACAGAAAGTCTTAAATATGGTGAAAAAATTGATACAGTCTATGGAATGATAAATGGAATCGAGGGATTCCTGGCTGATCGCTATTTAGATTTGTCCCACACCCTTGGAAACAGAGAACTGGAGCTTTTAAAGCTGACTCCCGCCGCTTATCTGGGCTCCTGCCGCTTTAAGCTGCCGGAGGATTTAAATTCAGAAGTGTACAAGACCCTGTTCCGGAAACTGGACGCCTTAAATATCGGATACTTTTTCTACATTGGCGGTAATGATTCTATGGATACCGTAAGCAAGCTGTCCCGCTATGCGGCTGCCGTAAAAAGCGATATCCGCGTCATCGGCATACCAAAAACCATTGACAATGATTTAGTTATGACAGATCACACCCCTGGCTTTGGAAGCGCTGC
>CAUCIO010000128.1 GCA_958442925.1 uncultured Clostridium sp.
CCTCGACAGCTCGCCTCCCGACGCCACAGCTCCCAGAGGGCGCGGCGGCTCTCCAGGGTTGGTAGAGATTAAAAACTCCGCCTCGTCGAAGCCTCCGGCTGTGTAGTGGGACAGACGGCGAAATTCCATGGTAAATTCTACGTTCAGGAAATTCAGGTCAGAAAGTCCCTCCCGCATTTTTTCAGTCAAAGTCTCCGCTGTCTCCCGGCGGATTCTGGACAGCTCCCCACAGAGAGACTCCAGATGTTCTTCCAGGGCTGCCAGGCGGCGCTCTGTCTCCTCTCTTCTGAGATCAAAGTGTTCCAGCTCCTCCAGCTTTTCCCTTTTCTGTTCCAGGCTCTCCAGCACCTTCCCGATAGTAGCGCCATATTTATTTTCCAGATTTCGGATCAGATCCAGACGCTCCTCCGTCTCCCGGAATGCTTCCTCATCAAAAGTCATATCCTCCATATATGCAGAAATATCCCGGTTCAAATCGCTCATCAGAGCGTCCACATCATAGAGCTGATCCCGGATCCCGGATATCCCATCATCGTACTCCGCTGCCTTCTCTACTGCCAGAAGCGCTTTCGCAACAGCGTCCCCATTGACAGCCTGGTAGGCCTCAGACAGGCTTTCCACAATCCTGCGGCTGTTGGAGAAGCGGCGGTAAGCTCCCTCCAGCTCCTCCTCCTCACCTGGCTTCAAACCGGCATTCTCAATTTCCTCGATCTCAAAACGCAGAAAATCCGTCTCCCGCAGCAGCTGTTCTCTGCCGCTCTGGTAGTATTCCAGCTTCTTTTTCACTTCTGTGTATTCCTGATAGACCTCTGCTGTCTGTTCTTTTAATCTGGCAATTCTGGATTTTCCATATTCGTCTAGGATTTCGAGATGCTTGGCATGATAAAGAAGGGATTGATGTTCATGCTGCCCATGAATATCAATGAGAATTCCTGTGATCTCCCGAAGTCTGGCAGCTGTCACCGTTTCGTCGTTAATGCGGCTGATGCTTCTGGAAGGCATGATTTTCTTTGATATGATAAGATTTCCGTCTGCATCCGGGCAGACTTCCCTGGCGGCCAGCTCCTGCCGCTTCTTTTCATCTGTAACGGAAAACACCAGCTCTACGTAGGCATAATCGCAGCCCTGGCGGATCATGTCTTTTGACGTTTTTCCGCCCAGAGCTGCGTTTACAGAGCCGATGATAACCGATTTTCCTGCTCCTGTCTCTCCTGTCAGGATATTAAGCCCCTCCTCAAATTCCACCTCGGCAGAATCGATCAGAGCCAGATTTCTGACGCTCAGATGAAACAGCATGGTATCACCTCTTTCTATGTATAACCGTCCCTTTTCCGGACTCTTTTTAATGATTGACTATCTTCTTTAATTTATCCATCAGCAGAATAGTGTCATCCACCGTTCTGACTGCGCACATAATGGTATCGTCTCCTGCGATACAGCCCACAACCTCGTTAAAATGGATGGCGTCAAGAGCAGCTGCTACAGCCATAGCCATACCTGCCACCGGCTTAATTACCAGAATGTTCTGAGCCATATCCATGGAGAGAAAACCATCTCTCAGAATGCGGATATATTTGTCGTTAAAAGCAGTCTGCTGTGGGTGGAACACAGCATATTTCTGCCGCCCGTGCTCCCCCTGAATCTTGGAAAGCTTTAACTCTCTGATATCCCTGGACACCGTAGCCTGGGTAACATTATACCCTTCCTTGTTCAGGTATTCTGCCAGCTCTTCCTGCGTCTCAATGTTATATTTTCCGATCAGTTCTACAATTTTGCTGTGACGTTCCAGTTTCATGTGTTATCTCCCCTTCTCTCTAATCTGACTTAAATCTGCTTCATCCTGTCTCTCAGGTTTTCTAAAAATGATACCTTTTTCAGGCGGATCAGAGTAGTCACTGTCTCTCACCTGAGTATCTCCGTCAAAACTCAAAAACTTTCCCGTCTCCCCCCGGCCTGTAATTTCCAGCTCGATCACCCGATCCGGAGCCAGCACCACACTTCTGGAATTTAAGGTATGGGGGCAGATGGGTGTCAGCAGAATCATCTCGGAATCCGGCACTGCGATAGGGCCGCCTGCCGACAGATTGTAAGCTGTGGAGCCTGTAGGCGTAGCTGCAATGATCCCGTCTGCTGAATAGTCGTTTAAAAACTCCCCATCAATAGAAAGGTTAAAGCAAATCATATTGCGGCCCATTCTAGAAAGAACAATATCATTTAAAGCAATGTCTTCCGCCACAACCTTCCCATCTGAAATCACAGTTCCCTTTAGCATAATTCTCTGTTCCAGACCGTAGCGATCCGCAATCAGCTCGTCCAGGGCAGGAAAAATGTCCTCCTCCCGGCCGATCTGTGCCAGGTATCCAAGAGTTCCCATATTAACTCCCAGAAGCGGGATATTGCTGCCTGCCAGATCCCTGGCAGCCTGAATCAGCGTTCCGTCTCCTCCCAGCACAATCGCGCACTCAATCCAGCCCGGAACTGCCTCCCTGTCTGTGTAGCGGAACTGCGGCCTGCGGGCCTTGCAGGCGTCTGTATCGCTGGCGTCCCACACCACGCACTCGCACCCCTTTTTCTCCAGGTAATCCCGAATTATTTTCGCCCCATATTCCGCTTTCTTTTTCGAGTGGTTGACAATCATATAAAAATATTTCATCTCACCTGCTCCGCCTTCCCGCTTCTTCCTTTTCCGGCCCTTTGGCCTTTTTCGTTTCTGTTATTTATCCAGCTCTCTGTGAGCCGCCTCCACCACGTCCTTCGGGCTGACGGAAAGCTCCTCCTTCCCGTCCCCGCCGTTGTTCTGCAGATGGAGGAGATATTCAATATTTCCCTCCGGCCCCTTGATCGGGGAATATTCCAGGTTCAAAACCTGGAAGCCGATAGCCTTTGCAAAGGAAATCACCGTCTCGATGACCTCCAGATGGGTGCTTTTTTCCCGGACTACGCCCTTTTTTCCTACCTTTTCGCGGCCAGCCTCAAACTGCGGCTTAATCAGGCACACGATCTGGCCGTCCTCTGTGAGCAGCTCCTTCACAGGTCCCAGCACCTTCGTCAGAGAGATAAAGGACACGTCAATGGAGGAAAATTCCACCGGATCCCCGATATCGGCAGGCGTCACATAACGGATATTGGTCTTTTCCATGCAGATCACCCGGGGATCGTTTCTCAGCTTCCAGGCCAGCTGTCCGTGGCCTACATCCACCGAATATACCTTCACTGCCCCGTTCTGGAGCATACAGTCCGTGAAGCCCCCCGTGGAAGCTCCTACGTCCATGCAGACCTTTCCATTCAGCTCCACGCCGAAATGAGTCATGGCTTTCTCTAATTTCAGCCCGCCGCGGCTCACGTATTTTAAAACGGATCCTCTGACCTCCACCCTGGCCTTCTCGTCAAAGGTGGTTCCGGCCTTGTCCTCCTTCTGACCGTCCACATATACAATTCCGGACATAATAATGGCCTTTGCCTTTTCTCTCGACTCTGCCAGCCCGTGTTTTACCAGCAGAACGTCCAGACGTTCCTTCATCTGCTGCCTCCTTATAAAAAGTAGTCTTTTATCTTCTTTAAAATAGAGTCGCTGTCAATTCCCAGATCGCTTCTGAGAAGCGATACGTTTCCGTGCTCCACATAAGCGTCCGGCAAGGCGATATTCAGAACTTTAAGCTCTGGATAATGCTTCTCCACATAATCTGTAATCCGCTCTCCATAGCCGCCCCGCAGCACATTTTCCTCCAGGGTTACAATTATCCTGTGATTCTTCGCCAGCCTGTCCACAATATCCGTATCTGCCGGTTTAACAAAGCGGCCGTTGACCAGCGTACAGGATACCCCCATATTCTTCAGTTTCAGCCTCACATGCTCCGCCGTGCTGACCATGCTTCCCACTGCCAGAAGGGCAATCTCCGATTCTTCAAACACCATTTCGCTCTTTCCATACTCAATAGGCGCCAGAACATCTTTCAGACCCCGGTAGGCCTGTCCTCTGGGATACCGGACTGCTATGGGCCCGTCATAATCGATACCGAATCGAATCATTTCCCGAAGCTCCCACAGGTTTTTCGGCGCCATAACGCTCATATTAGGAATCGATGAAAGAAAACTCAGATCAAAAATACCCTGGTGGGTTTCTCCATCGCTTCCTACCAGTCCTGCCCGATCCACACAGAAAAACACCGGAAGATTCTGAATACAGACGTCGTGAAGGATCTGATCATACGCCCTCTGAAGGAAAGAGGAATAGACGGCCACCACCGGTTTAAGGCCGGCAGCTGCCATACCGGCAGCTGATGTCACTGCGTGCTCCTCCGCAATTCCCACATCAAAGAAGCGTTCCGGATACAGCTTTTCAAACCGGGAAAGTCCCGTTCCTCCCGGCATGGCTGCGGTGACAGCGGCCACCCGCTTATCCTTCTCTGCAATCTGGCAGATGGTCTTTGAAAACACGTCTGTGTAGCTGGGATAAATTTTCGCCGCCAGAGGTTTTCCCGTTTCCATATCAAAGGGTTCTACTCCGTGGAAAGCCGCCGGATTCTTCTCTGCCGGCTCATATCCCTTTCCCTTTTTCGTCAGCACATGGATAAGCACTGCGTGATCCATCTTTTTCGCTTCCCTGAAGATGCGTGCCAGCTGCTTGACATTGTGTCCGTCCACCGGCCCGATGTAGGTGACTCCCATATTTTCAAACCACATGCCTGGAATCAGCAGCTGCTTGATGCCGTTCTTTGTCCTTGTCAGCGTCTGCACCATACTGTTCCCCACTCTGGGGATTCTCCGAAGAGCTGCCACCACAGATTTTTTCAGCTCATTATACCCCTCATCTGCCCTCAGATTGCTGAGATATCTGGAAATCCCTCCCACATTCTTGGAAATGGACATATTGTTGTCATTGAGCACAATGATAAAATTCTTTTTAATCTGAGCCGCGTTATTCAGAGCCTCATAGGCCATGCCTCCCGTCAGCGCCCCGTCTCCAATCACAGAAATAACGGAATAATCCTCTCCCCGCACGTCTCTTCCCAGCGCCATACCCAGACCTGCTGAGATAGAAGTGGAACTGTGTCCTGTGTCAAAGGCGTCAAAGGGGCTCTCTTTTCGCTTGGGAAAGCCGCTGAGTCCCCCATACTGGCGCAGTCCGTCGAAATTTTCTTTCCTGCCGCTGAGAATCTTGTGAGTATAGGACTGGTGTCCCACATCCCAGATAATCTTGTCCTTAGGAAGGTCAAAGGCGAGAAACAGCGCCATTGTAAGCTCCACTACGCCCAGATTAGACGCCAAATGGCCTCCTGTACGGCTGATCTTCTCAATCAGAAAGCTGCGGATTTCCTCTGCCAGAATCTCCAGTTCTCCGTCTCTCAGCTTTTTAATGTCATCCGGCCCATTGATTTTTTCCAAAATCACGGCTTCACCTTCTCTCCCATTATTTTTCTCTGTGTATAAGGAAGCGGATCAGTTCTTCCAGGAATTTATTCCTGCCCGGAAGCTCTGAAAGAAGCTTTAACGCATCGTCTGAAAGCCCTTCTACCTGAGCTTTGGCCTTCTCCATTCCCTCCAGAGTCACATAGGTGGTCTTGTTGTTCTTTTCATCGCTTCCCACCGGCTTTCCCAGAATTTCCTGGCTGCTTGTCACATCCAGAATATCGTCCTGAATCTGGAATGCCAGACCTACATTAGCCGCGATCTGCTCCACTGTCTGAACCTCTGCTTCAGACGCCCCGGCAAGAACTGCTCCAATCATCATGGACGCTTCTAAAAGGGCTCCTGTCTTCAGCCGGTAAATAAAATCCAGCTGTTCCCTGGAAACAGGCTTGTCTGTCAATTCCACATCTACTGTCTGGCCTCCGATCATGCCGTAAATCCCCGTTTTTTCAGCCAGAATACCGATACATCTGCCAACCCTGTCTGCATGTTCTGTCATGGAAAATGCCCTGCTGGCCGTCTCAACAGCGTAGATCAGAAGGGCATCCCCGGCCAGGACTGCCATATCATAGCCATATGCCACCCAGGTCGTCTTTCTGCCCCTCCGGTACTCATCGTTATCCATGCAGGGGAGGTCATCGTGAATCAGGGAAGAGGTGTGGATCATCTCCATAGCTGCCATAAACGGCTCAATCTCTTTCCCCGTTCCGCCAAACAGCCGGTAAACCTCTCTCATCAGCAGAGGGCGCAGACGCTTTCCTCCGGCCTTTACGCTGTAATTCATAGCCTCAAAAATCGTCTTCTGATGTCCCTCTTCTGCCGGAAGAAAGGAATATACCACATCCTCCGTCTCCTTTGTATACTGCAAAAGCTGTTGACTAAACTCCATATTCTCCTCCCATCTCATCGAGCACCAGGATCTGCTTTTCTACCCGGTCAATCTTTCCTGAGCAGGCCTTTACAAGCCTCATTCCCTCTTCATAATACCGGAACGAATCCTCCAGAGAGCTGCTGCCGT
>CAUCIO010000129.1 GCA_958442925.1 uncultured Clostridium sp.
CTTTTACAGTACACCTACAATGACCGGAAGATCGGCCAGGCCTACCTGCTGATCAAGGAAGGCTCTCTTCCTGCCTCCGGAGAAGAAGCGAACGGCGCATCACCGGAGGGAGACTCCGATCATGGTTCAGGAAATTCCGATCAAAACAGCGGCAGAAAAGAGGGTGGATTTTCCCTTCCCGCACTTTCCCTTCCGCTTATAGGCATCTGTCTTCTGGTCTTTGCAGTCATCCTCCTCAGCGCCTATACGCTTTATGCAAAGAAGAAAGAGGCTGAGGAATTGAGAAGACGCCATGAACGGCGTATGCAAAGACTCCGGGAAGAGAACTATACAGAAGAAGAATTTTATGAACTGCTGGGCAGAGAAAAAGAGCGTCTGGCCGGAAAGCGCAGCCAGAAACGCCCCGCTAAAAGCCGTCCAAACAAGTCCGACAAAAAAGTCCGCAGCTCAAAAAGGATAAAAACTGAGGACGAATCCCTGGACGAAGGCTTAGAGAACCTGGACGACCTTTTCTTTGAAGCTCCTGATTCTTCAGAAGAGAGCAAACAGAACGACTTTGATATTTAAAATTTTATAAATCTTATATTAGAAAAGAGGACATGTTTTCACGCTTCATCAGAAGCCGTAGAATGCACGTCCTCTTTTCTGTATACTGTCCTTGTAAATGCTTGAAAGAAACAGCAGTCCTTTGATGTTTTTATTGTGTCGAATAGGCAAAACTGTTATACTTTATTTATAAATAAAACAGGAAAAAGCGTGTAGATATATAGTTGGTCAGGCATTCGGCTTTTAAAACAAGCTGGCCGCAAACTTAAGATATGGCTACTGAAAACACAGTCGTATAGCGACATGGCAGATTTAATCTATACAAAAGTAAGGTGGACTTAACTGAACTGAAAGCGCAGATGTCTCTTATCCGAAAAGCAGGAAGATAAACGGTGAAAGAACAATAAAACCTGAAGTCTTAAGTGAGGAAAATTAAATGAAGCCAAAATCTTATTGGTTAAGTATTAGTGCGTTCGTACTAATACTGATATGGACAATTTACTATTATGCAATGCGGTATACAGGAGAGTTTGCAGACTTAAAGGACACTATTGTTTGTGGAATTGTAGGTTTGATATGTGTAGGAGGTATCGTAAAAAGAAGTACTGATTTTTTGAAAAATAGAAAATCGTAAAATATGAATTTATAAAAGAGGTGTCAGAATGAAAAATACAAATCGCTGTCCGAAATGTGACAGCAGTGATATTATTCGAGTTAATGGCTCAAGCAGAGCATATGGCGCAGGAAATAATATAATAACCGGAATGTTTTCGGTTGTTAAAGTTAATAGATATATATGTTGTAATTGTGGCTTTTCTGAGGAATGGATAGATGAAGAAGATATAGAAACAATAAGAAATAGTGTAAATCCAAAAGGATAATTCCAGCTTATCGTAAAATTGAACCAGAATCCTCTAGAAACTGCACTGTTATGGAAAAGTTCTGTTCAAGCTATGTATTCGTTTCTATCAGATAATGACAGTGTTTCCCTGGATTGTCCGAAATTAGTTCCAGAAAGGGGGCAAAGTGATGAAAAAACTTAAAAGTTTGAATCTGTATCAAAAAGGTGTTCTAATCGTTATGATTGCTATGGCGCTGGTGTTTGCATTGATTTACTCCATGACAATTTCTAAAGCTGGGTTTGAATATAAAGACGCAATTTTTGTCCCAAGTCAGGAAAATGGAAGCACCGTGTATTCCGGCAGACTCAAAGGGAAAAAAGCATATTTTTCAGTATCGCAGGATAAGACAGTTGTATTCCAGCATGGCGATAAAATCTACGGCCCATATACAGTGAAAAAAGATAATACCGCTGTTCCAGAGGATGAAAAACAGTCGGAAGATATGGTTGGTGTGGAACTTCGGCAGGGCGACGATATTTTGTTTCGCGGAGGCGTGTCGGAGCATGGCGGTTCCTATTGGCTTTACAGCGAAGATGGGACTTTAGATAACTTTGGATTTTCCTATAACGTCGGAGACGGAATTGAAAGGGACGAAAACGGGAATGCCATTGATCCGGCAGAACCGTCTGCAGCTGCCATATTGGAACTGATGAATGGGCCTGCACTGACACATAAAGGCGACTGGTCTGCATGGTTTGGCGCTGTGTTCCTCTGCCTCCTCAATGCTTTTTCTGTTTTATTTGCAGATGAACTTTTCCGCTGGAATCTGGCATTTCAGATTCGCAATGCAGAGCAGGCAGAGCCGTCTGACTGGGAAATTACAGGAAGATATATCGGCTGGACTGTTATAACAATTGCAGCGCTTCTAATCTTTCTTATAGGATTGCAGTAGAAGAAAAAGGAACTGTTTTCAGCGACTTCCAGCGGAGCACGAAAACAGTTCCTTTTTTCTAACTAACCTATTTATTCATCTTTCCCATCAGCATTACAACCAGGGTAATGAGAATGATTACTACGAAGATTCCGCCCATTCCCTGCGCCATAATCTGAAGAGCGATTAAAAAGTTTTCCATCATAATCTTTTCCCTCCTACAGGAACTGTGTCACCAGCTTGATAACAAGACCGCCTGCGATTACAGAGGCAATCTGACCGGATACATTAGCGCCTACTGCGTGCATCAGAATGATATTGCCCTTCTCTTCCTCCTGAGCCATCTTCTGGATTACACGGGCAGACATTGGGAATGCGGAGATTCCAGCGCCGCCAATCATCGGGTTAATCTTTTCCTTGCGGAACAGGTTGATAATCTTGGCAAACATTACACCGCCAATGGTATCGAATACGAATGCCACCAGACCGATACACATAATAAGGATTGTGTCGAAGCGGACGAAAGCATCAGCTCTCATACTGAAGGAAATGGTAATTCCCAGCAGCAGTGTAATCAGGTTGGCAAGCTCGTTCTGTGCTGTGTCAGACATAGACTGAAGGACACCGCACTCGCGGATCAGGTTTCCAAACATCAGGAATCCTACCAGGGCAACGGATGCCGGAGAAATGAGTCCTACGATAATCGTAACAATAATCGGGAAAGCAATCTTTGTTGTCTTGGAAACTGCCTTCGGGCTGTATGTCATATGGATGCAGCGCTCTTTCTTTGTGGTAACAAGCTTGATTGCAAACGGCTGAATAATCGGAACGAGAGCCATATAGGAGTAAGCGGCTACTGCAATCGCTCCCACATAGTCGGAGTGAAGCACCTGAGATACCAGGATAGAGGTCGGGCCGTCAGCTGCTCCAATGATACCGATGGACGCTGCGTCCTTTAAATCAAAGCCTAATAAAACTGCTACCATGATAGCGAAGAAGATACCGAACTGAGCGGCTGCTCCGAACAGGAACATAACCGGCTGAGACAGCAGCGGGCCGAAGTCAATCATTGCTCCGATACCGATAAATAACAGAATCGGAAGGGCCTCGGAAGCCTCAATCGTTGTCTCAAATAACCACTGGATAATTCCTGGCGTCTCTCCCACGCCTTCCATTACCTGATTGATAACGCCTGATAACGGCAGGTTTACTAAAATTGCTCCAAAGCCCATGGGCAGGAGCAGAGATGGCTCATAGCCCTTCTTAATTGCGAGCCAGATGAGCAGAACTCCTACTACATACATGACCAGCTGCTGCGGCGTGATGGCCAGAATGCCTTCCAGTAAAAAGTCCATTTCTTTCCCTCCTAATTTCTTTTTTCTTCCCTTTTTCTCATTTTCAGGGGTTCGCTGTCCACGCAGTCTTACTTCATTCCCGGAAACTTTTTCCTGTGAAGCGTGTTCTTTCCCGTGAAACAAAAAAAGACTTTCAGCATATGAAATCATATGCTAAAAGTCTTGTTCTTCTGCTTCATTAACAAAAGACATGCAACCACAGGCTCTCTGCCCGGCGTATGTTGACTGCATGTTAATAACTACTCCCTTTTAACGCTAAAGATACTACCACATTTTTCATAGTTCGTCAAGAAATACAGCTTAATTGTTCACTTCTTAACGAACTTTTATCAGAGCATCTGGCTGCTCTTAGCTGTCCTCCCTCATATTGACGCCGGCAATCTTGATATTGACCTCCAGAACCGTCAGGCCTGTCATTGTCTCGATAGCTGTCCGCACTCTCTCCTGCACCTTCTCGCTGACAGCCGGAAGGCTGTAGCCGTATTTCATATTCAGAGATAAGTCCACAGAAACGTGCTCCTCGTTCACCTCTACCTTAACACCCTTGCTGAGATTCTTCATCCCCAGCTTTCCCACCAGCTCGTTGGTAATATTTCCAGCCATGGAGTCCACGCCCTCCACCTCTGTGGCAGCCAGGCCGGCAATCATAGCCACCACCTCGTCTGCGATCTTCACCTCGCCCAGCTTACCTTCTCTCCCTAATACATGTGTATTTTTCTCCGCAGTTTCCTTCGGCATACCCGCTACCTCCTGTCTTTTCTGTGATAGTTTCATTATAGCAGATAGACGGGCGTTTGCAAGATCTAACCGCAATTACTCCTGCAGCTTCATCAGTGTAATTACAATGTTTTCTGCCGTCACCTCAGCCTTTCTTTTTACGATATCTTCAATCTGAGCCCGCTCCGGATCTGTCAGGGAAGAAGCGTTAATCACCACGTCCACCTTGCCGTCTGTGATGCTGACCACCGGATCAGCAAAACCCTTAGCCATGAGAAGGGTCTCAGCTGCATTCTCCTTCTCCGCCACTGCAGTCATATCGATCATATCCTGAACTGCAGTCTCTTTAGCCTGGGTATCAGCATTTTCATTATTGATGATCTCCATTAGGGTTTCTTTGTTCTTCGCCCTCACCTGTTCCCGGCTCAGCTGTACATTGGCTATGTAGTCTGTCACGCTGGTTCCCCCTGTCAGCACTGCCTCTCCTGGATTTTCAATAGAGGATTCTGCCTGCTCTGCTCCCGCCTCTTCTCCCGGATCCTGATCTAAGCTGGCAATCTCCTTGTACTCCTCTGCCTCCGGGCTGCCTGCGCTTACGCTGTCAGAGTCTTCTGCTTCAGGATTTAAGTTCCCCACTGCCTGATTTTCAGCTAAAATGTCCTCGTCCGAAATTTCCATAACACCAGCTTCGTACACTGCCCCTGAAAGCTCCTCTTTTCCGGAATAATTCAAATATCCGGCAGCCGCTATCATAATGGCCAGCGTAGTAATGATAATCTGGTTTCGTCTGAAAATTCGCTTCACTTTCATATTCACCGCTCCTTTAATCCACCCTTTTTAATACTTTTATTTTATGTGCCGGTATATTAAATAATGCCTGCATTGCCTCGGAAATTTCTGTTTTCACTGAAGCGCTTCCCCCGCCCTGGGCGCTTATGACAATTCCCTCCACGGCAGGACACAGCTCTTTTTCCACAATTGGCTCTTTTTCTGAACTGTTTTCCACAAATGCTGTGCTCCTGTCGGCTTCTTCATCCACCGTTTTCCTGCTTCCTCCCGCGCTGTCTGCTTCCTCTGAGGAGGAGCGGCTTCTTCGCTGATCCTCGTGAATAATCTTTTCACCGGACGATTTGAGAACCAGCATCACATCTGCCTTGCCCACTCCTTCCACAGACCTGAGAAGAGCCTTTACACGCTCCTCCATCTGTTTTTCATAGTCAGACAAATCAGACGGCCTTTCTTCTCTCCACTTTTCGCTTTTATTATCAGTTTTTTCATAATCTTCATCGTCCTCCCTCTGAACAGCAGCAGAAACGGGCAGCTCCTGTTTCCCTGGAACAGACGAGGACAGCAGCAGAAGAAAGAGACCCAAAGCAAAGAGGGCCATCCACTGATCCCGTTTCTTTTTTTCAGTCCCTGATCTTAATTTTGATATGATGCTCTTCCAGTCCATAAAAATCTGCCAGCTCCTTTCTGATTTCCTCCTCCACTCCTGGATTTCCTGCCTTTTCCTTCCCATCATTCTTCTGCTCTTTCAGTTTCTCTTCTCCCCTATTATCTTCCTCCCTATCTCCCAGATAAACCTGAATATGATCCTTTTCAATGGATACCTGCCGTATTTCCTGCTCCTCCTCAAGGGATTCCGCCTTTCCTATCAATACCTCCATCTCCTTCACCGTTCCAAAATCAGAGCTGGCCTGTTCCCTGTCAACAGATACCCTGACTTCAGCATCCCTGTACCCATTTTTCTCCAGCCGTTCTGCGGCCTGGACGCTGACTGCCCTTTCATACTCATCTGCAATTGCCTCAAATCTCTGCCTCTCTATTTCCTCCAGCTGCCCCTGAAATTCTCCGGCTTCATTCTGAAAAGAAATCTCCTCAAAACGCCGGGCCAGCTGTTCGTCCAGCCTCAGGCTTCCTGTCAAAGGGCGGATCACCAGGAGAATCAGGGCCATTCCCATAAACAGACGTATATATCTGGTATATGCCTTTCCCGGCAAAAGAT
>CAUCIO010000130.1 GCA_958442925.1 uncultured Clostridium sp.
CTGTTTTTATATAAAATTTAAGTATTGAATCTGAGAGGTGACACGTATGGCAAAAGAAAAGTATTCCGCCATTTACGAAGCATTAAAAAAACGCATTTTAAATCACGGATACGACCGGACGAAAATGCTGCCCAGCGAGGCCCATTTAATCGAAGAATTTCAATGCAGCCGCAATACAGTGCGGAGAGCCATTCAGCAGCTGAATCAGGATGGGCTTGTCCAGAGTATCAATGGAAAGGGCGTAGTGGTTCTGGAACAGATTCCAGATGACGGAAAATACACCTTTTCCTTTAACAATATTATGGGAATGAGAGAAATCCAAAAAAACAGGGGAGCTTCGCTGTCTACTAAGGTCCTGCTTTTTGAGACAGTTTCTGTCACAGAGGAGCTGAGCAGAAAAAGCGGCTTTCCGATGGGAAGTGAAGTCTACCACATCCATCGTCTAAGGCTTGTAGACGGAGAGCCTGTCTTTTTAGACTGCAACTATTTTCTCTGCGACGCAGTGCCTGATCTGACAGCAGAAATTGCCCAAAAATCTGTTTATGAATACATAGAAGGCACACTGGGCTTAAAAATCCTGGGCTCCAGAAGACGCCTGCGCATCGAAGCGGCAGCCAGTGAGGATGTAAGCTATCTCCGCCTAAACGGAGCTAACTGTGTAGGAGTTCTTTATATTAACGGATACATCGACGATGGAAGTATTTTTGAATATACAAAGATCAAATATGCGCCTAACTATCTATCTTTCGAAGAATTCGTTAAACGATAACAAAGAAATGATAAAAATAGGTTCTAAAAAACCCCGGTCACAGCAGCCTGTGATCGGGGTTTTTTTAACCTCTTAGAAAATAGTTCCGATAGAAAGGAACAGAGGTGCAAATACAAGTGATACGATTGTCATCAGCTTGATTAAGATGTTGATAGACGGACCGGAAGTATCCTTAAACGGATCGCCGACTGTATCGCCGACTACGGCTGCCTTATGGGAATCACTTCCCTTTCCACCGTGAGTTCCGCTCTCAATGTATTTCTTAGCATTATCCCATGCGCCGCCTGCATTAGCCATAAAGATAGCCATCAGCACGCCTGTTACCAGGGAACCTGCCAGCAGACCGCCCAGAGCGTCTGTTCCAAGAAGGATACCCATGGCAAGCGGAACTACAACAGAGATGATGCCTGGTACTAACATCTCGTGAAGAGCCGCTGTTGTGGAGATACCCACACAGGATGTGTAGTCAGGACGGCTCTCACCCTTTAAGATACCAGGATCCTGACGGAACTGGCGTCTTACTTCCTCAATCATCTTGTAAGCTGCCTTGGAAACAGATTCCATGGTAATGGCAGAGAACAGGAATGGAAGCATTCCACCGATAAAGAGTCCAATAATAACCTTCGGATTCAGGATATCAATAGTTGTCAGATTAACTGCCTGTGCGTAGGATACGAAGAGAGCCAGGGCTGTCAGGGCTGCAGAACCAATCGCAAATCCCTTTCCAATGGCTGCTGTTGTGTTTCCTACACTGTCTAACTTATCTGTAATATTTCTTACGCTCTCATCCAGACCGGACATCTCTGCAATACCGCCTGCATTATCAGCGATTGGACCGTAAGCGTCTACGGCAATCGTGCTTCCTGTGGTAGCCAGCATGCCGACTGCTGCCAGTGCAATGCCGTACAGTCCTGCTGTAGAATAAGCAATAATGATTCCGATTGCAATGAAGAGAATCGGAACAACAGTAGACTTCATTCCTACTGCAAGTCCGGAAATAATATTGGTAGCCGCACCTGTCTCAGACTGCTCTGCAATCTTCTTAACAGAGTTGTACTTGTCAGAAGTATAAATCTCTGTAGCCTGTCCGATAATAAAGCCTACTGCAAGTCCGGAAATAATCGCAGCAGCCTCGTGCATACGTCCGAAGAACATATTGCTGAGAACTAAGGAAGCGCCAATTACAATGGCGTAAGCCACATAGCTTCCGAGGTTTAAGGATTTCTGAGGATCTGTACCCTCTTTTCCCTTTACAAAGAAGGTTCCAATCATGGATGCAATAATTCCGATTCCAGCCAGAATCAATGGGAAGAATGCTCCTTCTACCTGATATGCCACAACTCCAAGAGTAACAGCAGATACCAGAGAACCTACATAAGACTCAAACAGGTCAGCTCCCATACCGGCTACGTCACCTACGTTATCGCCTACGTTATCAGCGATAACTGCAGGGTTTCTCGGATCATCCTCCGGAATACCAACCTCTACCTTACCTACCAGGTCAGCTCCTACGTCTGCAGCCTTTGTGTAGATTCCGCCTCCCACACGGGCAAACAGAGCAATGGAAGATGCTCCCAGACTGTAGCCTGTCAGCACGTTTACATCTTTTGTGAAGAGGTAAATCACACTGATTCCAAGAAGGCCAAGGCCTACTACGCACATTCCCATAACAGCGCCGCCTTTATAAGCGATTCCAAGGGCCTTACCCATGCCACCCTCTTTCGCGCCGTTTGCCGTGCGCACATTAGCGTCTGTAGCCACCTGCATACCGAAATAACCGGCCATCGTGGAGAACGCTGCTCCTACTAAGAAGCATACTGCTGTAATCCAGTTTCCGATTCCCAGTCCGATAACAACGAACAGAACCAGGACAAACAGTACAAGAAGCTTGTACTCAGCCTTTAAGAAGGCCTGAGCTCCTTCCTTGATTGCGCCGGCAATCTCTTTCATCCTGTCATCTCCCGGCGACTGCTTTTTCACGCCTGACGCCAGAATCAGCGCAAATACCAGCGCTGCCGCTGCCGCTATGGGCGCCAGCCATACCAATTCATTCATCTTTCTTTCCTCCCTTACGTAATTGCTTTTGCCCATAGAAAACAAAAAGTTTTTCCATGAAACAAAAAAATGCAAGTTCGGTATAACAACCTGCATTTATATAATAAAATAAGAATACTATTGAAATGCCGTTTCGTCAATATACTGATAAGATTTTAACGCGATTTGTGCCTATTTTTCTATATTTTTTCTTCAATTTTATGCTTTTTCCCTGTTCGCAGCCACTTTTTTATGATTCCTGCCCCTCTGATCGCTCTTTCTGCTAAGGCTTTGTTAAGCTTCGCCTTTCCCGATTGCAATCAGACAGCCTTTTTAGTAGAATACCTGTATTGTCCGGCCAGTGCCGGTATTCCGGAACATTATTCATTTTCCGGCAGATCATTTATTACTAAAAGGAGTATTATTGTGGACAATTTACCTGGACTATTGCTGATACAGGCAGGTCTCATCTTTCTCAACGCATTTTTTGCAGCAACTGAAATCGCAGTCATTTCTCTGAATCACGCTAAACTGAAAAAACTTCAGGAATCTGGAGATCGGACAGCAGGACATCTCCTTGCTATGGCGGAAGAACCCTCCGGATTTCTCTCTACCATACAGATCGGAATTACCCTGGCCGGATTTCTGGGAAGCGCCTTTGCGGCTGAAAATTTCTCAGAGCCGCTGACTCATTGGATGTATGACATCCTGGGATTCCAGATTCTTCCCTTTGCCGCCCTGAACACCCTGTCCGTCATTTTCATCACCCTGGTTCTCTCCTACTTTACCTTGATTTTTGGAGAGCTTGTTCCTAAGCGGATTGCCATGCAGAAGCCCTATGAGGTGGCACGTTTTTCCTGCCGCATCGTATCTTCCATCGCCTTTCTGGCAAAGCCTGTCATCACCTTTCTGGCGTTTTCCACCAACCTGGTGCTCCGCCTCCTCGGAATGAAGGCTGAAGCAGAGGAGGAAAATCTCACCGAGGAAGAGCTGCGAATGATGATAGAGCTGGGCAAGGAAAAAGGCGCTATTGATGCTGAGGAAACAGAGTGGATTCAGAACGTATTTGACTTTCGCGATACATCTATCCTTACTGCCATGACAAGGGAAGCCGATATTGTCAGCCTGGACGAGGACTCTTCTGAAGAGGAAATTATATCTGTGATCCGCGAGTCCGGATTGTCCCGGCTCCCTGTCTATACAAAAGACCGGGAGGATATCAGGGGAATTCTCTATACAAGAGAATACCTTCTGAATCTCACTGCTCCCCAGCCAAAAACCTTCTCCCAGCTGCTGCACACCGCCTACTTTGTCCCGGAATCCATTCATGCCGATGATCTCTTCCGGGATATGCAGACAAAAAAGGTTCACATGGCCATTGTCATAGACGAGTACGGAAACCTGTCCGGACTAATTACCCTGGAAGATCTTCTGGAAGAAATAGTGGGAAATATTTATGATGAATTTGACCCGGTTATGGAGCCGGAGATTGAAAAAGTAGGCGAAAACCTCTGGCGTTTTCCCGGCGACACACCTGTGGAAGAGGCAGCCGAACAGATGGGCATTACTCTCCCTGAAAAAGAGGAGTATGACACCATCGGCGGTATGATTTTAAGCTGTCTGCGAACCTTTCCAAAAGACGGAACTACGGTTGACGCTGAATTATACGGCCTTTCTCTCCATGCGGAAAAAATCGCAAACCGCAGGATAGAATCTGTTCTGGTAAAAAAACTTGCAGTGGAAAAGGGGACTGGGACAAAAGAAGAATAAGGCTTTCCTTTGAACTTAAAAAGAAAGTGTTCCGGCTGAATAAACAGCTGGAACACTTTCTTTTTTATATTCTTTTTAAGCTACAGATTTCTACTGTGTATCAGAAGCCGGACCGGCCGGGCCGCTTCCAGTATCCTGCGGCTTCTGAGCCTCTGCGCCCTGGTCTCCTGCATTCTGGCTGCCCTCTGTTCCTGCCTGGCCTTCCGCTGCATTCTCAGCCGGAATCTCTGTGCAGACGCCATTTGCCGCTGCCTGATATTTTACTCCGTTTCTCTCAAGAACAGTATTAGCTGCCATAGCTCCGGAATCATTCAGATAGTAGAGAGCTCCGTCCACCTCTGTCCAGCCTGTCTGCATATGGCCGTCACTGTTCATATAATACCAGGTATCCCCTGACTGCTTCCAGCCCACAGCCATGCTTCCATCACTGTTTAAGTAATAGGTGTGGCCGTCCATCTGTTTCCAGCCTGTCTCCATCCTGCCGTCTGTTCCCAGATAATAGCGCTTTCCGTCAATATCCTGCCAGCCGGACGCCATCTTTCCATCGGCTCCCAGATAGTACCAGAAATTGTCAATCTTCTGCCAGCCAGATGCCATTCTGCCGTCTGTTCCCAGATAGTAGCGGCCTCCGTTGATATCCTGCCAGCCTGCCCGTCTCTTGCCGTCGCTTCCCAGATAGTACCAGATTCCATCCGCCTGATACCAGTCAGTGGCCATCCGTCCGGAATCCTTAAAGTAATACCAGGCTCCTTCCAGTTCCTGCCAGCCCGTCTGCATCTTTCCATCCTGGGCCAGATAGTAAACGCCGTCCTCCAGGCTCTTCCAGCCTGTGGAAGGGCTTCCTGATTCATCCATATAATACCAGCCGTTTCCATCGTTAATCCAGCTGTTTTTCTGCATTACATAGTTCTGATAATAATAGCGTTTTCCTGCGATGTTTCTCCATGTACTGGCCGGAATTACAGAGGCATAATCCTTGAACTGGAAATCAATGTCCACATTCCCTGCGATTCCATTGACAGAGCCGGTATTGGTGGCCTGCCAGATAGCCGGGCTGTCATAGGTGTACATTACATTATACCGTGCCACCCAGATATCGTAGTCCAGGGAAGATTTATCAATCTTGTTGTTCAGCCAGTACTCATTGGCATAAACCATCGGATAATAGCCTGCGTCCTTAATCTTACGGCAGAAAGCATTAATAATCGCGCTTACCTGCTCCGGCGGAAGAGTTCCCAGAGTTCCCGCATCCTCCGCGTCAAAGGCAATGGGATAGGAAATCGGATAATCCTTTACAAGATTCAGGATAAAATCCGCCTCCTGTTCTGCCATTTCCACGCTGGTGGCATAGGAATAAATATACGCGCCCAGCTCCACGCCTGCCGCATGGGCTGCGTCTGCATTGGTTCTGAAGTTAGGATCCACTTCTCCTTTATATCTGGTTCCCAGCATAACGAAATCTACATCGTCTGCCGCCACCTGCTTCCAGTCTACATTCTGCTGCCAGTGGGACACATCGATTCCTCTTCTCAGCACTCCTCTTATGGAAGTTCCATCTGGCATCTCATATCCGCTTCCTGACTTTTCCCAGACAGCCGCATAGGCTGCAAGAGGCTGAAACCAGACAGAAGCGCCTAAAATTCCCGCCATTGCCAGAGCAGCCAGTGGTAATTTTTTCTTCATATGTTGATTCTCCTTTTAGCAATTTCACCTAGTACATCCCTTATAGTCTACCAGATCCTGCTGCCTCTCCTCAATAGGTAATTCTTACATTTTTCATACAATTTTGTATTTTTATGCCTTTCTGGCTGGCAGA
>CAUCIO010000131.1 GCA_958442925.1 uncultured Clostridium sp.
TGCTTAAAATACCTCTGTACGCAATGCAGAAATTCTGCATCAGCTTTTTTTTCGAATCGTGAGCTACCAACCCTATATTCATACTGAGCTACCTCCTTAACTATTGCTGCTTTTTCTCTGAAGTCCAATGTTTAGTACAATTCCCATACCGGCATAAATACTCAGCACAGAGCTGATACCGGAACTGATGAAGGGGAGAGGAAGGCCTGTATTCGGAAATATTCCTGTAGCAACGGCAATGTTCGCAAACCCCTGAAATCCTATGAGAACTGCCATGCCAATACAGACAAGACGTCCGCCCATGTCCTTTGCACGGCTTGCCGTGAGAAGGCATTCAAACACCAGGAGAGCCAGCACAGAAATAATGACCATGCTGCCCACAAACCCTAGTTCTTCACCGATAACGGCAAAGATAAAGTCTGTCTGATCTTCCGCCACAAAATTTCCGCTTTTTACAGAGCCTACGCCTGCATTATTAAGCCCTTTTCCCCAAAGCTGCCCGGAACCGATAGCCATAATCGATTTATCCTGCTGATTATTTGCGTCCGCATACTGAACGCTGCCATGGAAAATCTTAGCCAGAATTCTTCGGGCTTGATACTCTCTCAGAAACGGTACTATACCAAACTGAGCCAGATAAAGGAACAGCCCGCCGGCAGGAATCCCCGCCGCCAGTACCCCGCCGATCCATTTATAGCTGAGCCCAGCCGCATAAATAATAACAATAAGCGGTATCGTAATAACAATGCTGGTAGACAGGTTCGGCTGTGCCAAAACAAGTCCTACCGGAAGCGCTATTATAAGCGCAATGGTTCCCAGAACTGATATCTTGTTGATTCTCTCTTGATTTTTTGCCAGGTACCAGGAGAGAACTACAATCAGTCCTACCTTCAAAAACTCTGACGGCTGAATGGTAAAACCCAAAATTTTCAGCCAGCGCGTCGCTCCTCCGGAACTGTGCCCTGCAATCAGAACAGCTGCTAAAAGAGCAACACATCCTACGTATATCAAGGTATTCAGACGGAAGATCCTGTGATAATCGATCATGGAAATCAGCAGACAGCATACAAATGATACTGCCACCCCCAAAATCTGTTTTCCAACAATCGCCGGATCCCCTCCGCTGGCGCTTCTTAACACCAGAATTCCCGCAACACTTAAAAAAATCATGTAAATTACAATGCGGAAGTTGTAATTTTTTAAACTGTAGTTGAATATCATGCTGTAAAACTTTCCTTGCTCTGCTTAATGTTATGAACTGATATCGTAGCGCATAGAGCCGGCATCTTTCTGCCGTCCGGCAAGTTCCTTATCATCTGCACGATGACGTCCTCTTCCTTCACCTCCATGTATCTGGAAACTGCATGGAACAGGTCTGTGCGTATCATCTCCAGAATATCCGGAGAGCAGCCTGCCCGGTCAGATGCCAGAAGAAGCTTCAGACGCTTTCTCGCTATTTCACCTGAATTATTTCTGCCAAGCAGTCTGGGGATTCCCATTTTGACGCCCCCCTTATGCCCGTTTTAAAAGACAGGTGATTTTCGACCAGAGATTCCGACTGCTGTCAAAATTCAGAAATGGAACGGATTCTCCCAAAATTCTCCTGCAGATGTTCAAATACGCCTGTCCGGCAAAGCCGTTCATCCCGGCTAAAGGTTCTCCCTGATTCGTAGAAATTACAATGTCCTCATCGTCAGGAATCGTGCCAATCACAGGGACGGACAAAATATCCATCACATCGTCTACTGACATCATATCGCCGCGCCGTACCATAGCCATGCGGATACGGTTAATAATCAGATCAATCTGTTTCATCTCGCCTGCTTCCAGAAGACCGATAATGCGATCCGCATCCCGGATCGCTGATACCTCCGGCGTTGTCACTACAATCGCTCTGTCAGCTCCTGCAACGGCATTTTTAAACCCCTGCTCGATACCAGCTGGGCAGTCCAGCAGTATGTAGTCAAACTCCTCTCGCAGAGAAGCGACCAGTTTTACCATCTGCCCTGGATTTACAGACGTCTTATCTCTCGTCTGGGCAGATGGAAGTAAAAACAGGTTAGGATATCTTTTGTCTCTTATCAGCGCCTGCTTCATCCGACAATTTCCTTCCACCACATCTACCAGATTGTAGACAATGCGGTTTTCCAGTCCCATTACCACGTCCAGGTTTCTAAGGCCGATATCTGTGTCGATTAACACCACCCTCTTTCCCAGTATAGCAAGGCCTGTTCCCACATTTGCGGAGGTAGTCGTTTTGCCTACGCCGCCTTTTCCGGATGTAATCACGATGACTTCACTCATAGTGCAATATCCTCCTGTATTCAGTTTACATTCTTATTTTACTCTAAAATTTTCAAAGTTTCCAGTATTAAATATTTATTCTCCGTTAATGGTCTCCCTGGATGCGTTTAAAGCTCCAGCGCTCATAATTTCATCCAGACTCATATAACCGTAGTAATAGCGGTACACTGATTTAGCTGTAAGGGCCGCATTGGCGGAATTATAGCCGTTAGGAATATTGACAGCTACGCTGATTTCAGGATTTTCGTAGGGTGCAAAGGAAATAAAGAATGCATGATTTCCTCTCGTCTTTACCTCCTGTGCCGTACCTGTCTTTCCGGCAATATTGACCGGCAGATCCTGGAATCTGGCGCTTCTCGTCACCACTCCTCTCATACCTTCGAATACTGCATCCCAGGTGGACTCTGCAATATCCAGCTGCTCGTGTACCTTTGGCGCAAACTCCTGCACCAGGTTTCCTCTGGAGTCTGTTTCCTTAAGGAGGAGGCTTAAATCGAATACTGTTCCCCGGTTGGCAAGGGACGTCACATATCTGGCCAGCTGCACATTGGCAAAGGCATGAGTACCCTGTCCAATGGCTGAACGTTCCGGATCCATATCACTGATGTGAGGCTCTGACTCAAAAATTTCAATTCCAGATGTTTCGTTAAGTCCAAACATGGAAGCATATTTTTTAAGCGTCTCCAGGCCTTTATCTGTCTTATAAGTATCGCCTTCCATAGACATTCTGTGAGCCAGCTCGGCAAAGTAAACATTGCAGGAATTTGTAATGCCTCCCACTACATTTAAAGGTCCGTGGTGTCCCAGACACTTTAAAGGATTGCTGATTTCCTTGAATACTCCCTCACAGACAACCGGCTCTCCCAGGCCGATAACACCTTCCTCCAGACCTGCGATAGCTGTAATAGGTTTAAAGGTGGAGCCCGGCGCCTTCAGGGTCGTTGTTGCATTATTTCTCAGAGGCCCTGACAGATCGCTGTTTACCTGGGCAAAATAATCTACATTGTTAATTCTGTTATTGTCATAGCCAGGATAGGTGACAAGAGCCAGTACCTTTCCTGTGCGGACGTCCGTCACCACGCAGGATGCCGTGCAGGGGTCTAAAGCCAGCTGGGCTGGCGTCAGCTCCACATTTCGTATTTTCTGCATCATAAAGGAATATGTGTAGTTTGCATCTCCCTGTCTCAAAGCCGCCACCTGAGCTTCATCGTAAGCCAGAACGCCCTGATCATAGAGAGCCAGACAGAGCTCTTTTCCCGACACAGTATTATTGTAGATCAGATACTGATAAATCTTTTTTGAAAACTCATCGTTATCAGTGAGAATCTCAAAAATATGCTCTGTCAGAACCTGATATACGTCATCGGCGCTGGAGTATTTGCTCTCAATCTCCAATCTGGTAGTGTCAATCCAGTTGTTGGCAATACCATAATACAGATATTCCTTCAGGCTCAGGCTGCCTGCCTTCCAGGCTTCATACTCTTCGCTCTTGGTATCGATTTCAGAAGAGAGTATCAGTTTTTCACTGTCAGAGGCCAGCAAAGTGCAGATATACTGCATATAGGCCTGCATCTCTTCTGAAAGAGCACTCATGGGAGTGGGGGCGCTGCTAGTCAGCTCATTTTTCAAATCTGCCTCGATCCTGGCTCTGGCGCTCTCGAACTTGGCGTTAATCTGACGTTCTGTGTCAGATGCCTCCTCCGATGCAAAATCATGGAAAGACAGCACATTGTTGTTAATCAGCTGGAAATAAGCGTCCTTAATCGGAAGCTTAATCTCAGAAGCATCCACATTCTTAATTTCCTCCGGCTCCTGGTTGACGAGAACATTCGTCAGAATACCTGCCAGCTGCTTTTCCAGAATGTGATAAATAGCCTTCTGGAGATCCCGATCCAGGGAAAGCCAGATGTCGTTTCCCGCCTTAGGCTCTACCACATTGGCTGTCTCCAGAACCTTTCCCATATTATCCACATAGATAGTCTGAGAGCCTTTTGTGCCTTTCAGCTCCAGCTCCATAGAAGACTCGATTCCTGTACGTCCGGCTACGTCATTTAATTCGTAGTCATCGCTCTGCTTCTTCAGTTCCTCCAGGCCATCAGTAGTAACTTTTCCTGTGTATCCAATGACAGGAGCAAAATAAATGGCGTCATTATAGACACGGATAGTGGATTCTTCAATATTCACACCCGGCAGATTCGCCGTATGCTCCAGAATATCCGCCATGGTCTCTTCGCTGATATTCTCTGCCACGGTTGTCGCCTCGTATTTTCTGTAGCTTGTAAAGCGCATGGTATATCGGATATTTACAATCTGAACAGCAATATCCAGAGGAACCTCCACTGGATTCCCGTCCTCATCCTTCATCTCGTCCAGCTTGTAGACGTGCATCTGTTTCCTCAGGAGTTCCTCTGCCGTCACTGCCGAAGGATATTCTCCCTTGTCATCATCCAGTTCATCTACACTTTTTAAGCCGTACAGATCCCGAAGAAAACGAAGTCTGGCGCTTTCAGAGGCTGATGTATAGGATACGTTCCCCTCCGAATCTACAGTGATCTCCAGATCGCCCTTTACCGTTTCTCCGTGTTCGTTCAGTATCTCCACCAGCTCCCAGAGCATGAAATTCCAGCCGGCGTTATTCTCGAAGGCTCCTATGTCCTGTACTGTCACGTTATAGGCCAGCTCGTTATAAGCCAGCACATTTCCGTTTCTGTCGTAAATATTACCTCTGGTGCTGGCTGTCTTAATCACCTTTTCAGTCAGCGAAATATATTCATCCGGATACTCCTCGCCGTGCACAATCTGAAGCGAAAACAGACGGGCCACCAGCGTTCCGTACATGAGCAGGAACACCAGCGAGATGGCGAAAAGCCGGGAGGTAATGACTTTTTTTAAAAGCTCCTTTAAATATTCCAGTAAATCCCTAAACAATGGTAGAATCTCTCCTTTGCATCCGTTCCTCCAGCTTTCTGTTGATAAACAGAAGGAGACGGTAGACCAGCAGTGTGGTTACTGTGGTAAAAATAATTTCCGGTACCATGATCTCCTTAAAATAGTAAAAGAAATCCAGTCTGGCCCGTATCAGGAAACGGAACACATATATATACATGTTATAAGCCAAATCATTGGTAATGCTCAAAATCAGAGGCAGGGTAATATAATCCTCATAATAATATTTGGTGAAAACACCGTTAAAATACCCTGCATTAATAAAAAACAGGGTATAAAATCCAAATGGCCCGCTGTAAAACAAATCCATAAACAGGCCTGCCACCAGACCATAACAGATACCGGCTGCCCTTCCATCTATAAATCCATTTATAAATACAAGAATCAGGAGCAGATTCGGAGCTGCTGACAAAAAGGCAATCTGAGGAAATATACAAATCTGAATCGTAAAAGCCAGAATCAGAAGGACAATATTTAAAATAATTTTCCTGATGCTGTTCTTAACCATAGTCTCTACTCCTCACCGCCGTCCTTCAGCTGAGTAATGACAAGCACCTCCTGAAGATTGTCAAATTCAGCTACCGGGACAATCTGTCCCGATTTTGTCACATTGTTGGAATCTGTTGTAAGCTCTGTGGCGTAACCAACTAAAATTCCAGGCAGGAACACATCACTGATATTAGAGGTAACGATCTTGTCTCCCTCCTGGATGTCAGCCTCCTTCTTCACATGGTCTAACCCCAGAAGCCCCTCCTGAAATAAAGTGAGATCTCCGCTGACAATGCAGTTATCGCCGGATCGCATGGACATACAGCTGACGCGGCTGGCATCGTCAATAATAGCCCGTACAGTGGCGTAATTAGCACCTACGTCAGTAACAATCCCCACCAGGCCGCCTCCGGCGATCACATTCATATTCTCCTTAATTCCGTCATTAGAGCCCTTATTAATTCGAAAAATCTGAAACCAGTTTCCGGAATCCTTGGCAATGACTCTGGCAGCCACCTTTTCGTACTGCATGTAGTCCTGATCCAGAGCATACAGTTCTCTAAGGCGCTCCAGTTCATACTGCTCAGCCTGCAGCCTGTTATTTTCCTCTGTCAGCTCCGCTACCCGGTTTTTCAGCTCCTCATT
>CAUCIO010000132.1 GCA_958442925.1 uncultured Clostridium sp.
AAAACTTCTGCCAGTCCTTTTTGTCATTTTTTCCCTTCCGCTTGCATTTTCCAGGACAACACTTTATATTAATGTATAGAGATTTTATCAAAATTCTAACATAATATAAAAAGGGGTGGAAGGATGACAGAAGGAGCTCTGGTGCTGGAAGGGGGATCTCTGCGCTGTCTGTTTACAGCGGGAGTCCTGGATGTGCTGACAGAGGAAAACATACAATTATCCTATGTCAACGGCGTATCAGCCGGAACTATGGCCGGCATGAACTATATCAGTGGACAGAAGGGCAGAATGCTGGAAATTAACGAGACATTTCTGCATGACAAGCGGTATATGGGCATGAAAAGCCTTATAAAGGACAGGCTTATATTCAACTTTGATTTTGTATTTGGGGAGCTGTCGAACGAACTGATTCCCTTTGATTACGAGGCGTTTTATGACTCCCCTCAGAAATTTGAAGCGGCTGTCACCAGATGCAAAACCGGAAAGACAGAGTTTTTTGAGAAAAGCCAGTGCAGTGATATGATGAAAGCGGTGCAGGCTTCCTGCAGTATGCCGCTTTTATCTAAAATGGTGACAGTGGATCATAAAAAGTATCTGGACGGAGGTATTTCCCTGCCTATTGCCTATCAGAGGGCAATGGATCTGGGCTATGAGAAAATTGTCCTGGTGCTCACCAGAAACCGCGGATATCGTAAAAAACCGTTGAGTTCTCTGGCTGTCAGGGCCTATAACCGATATTTCGGTCCCCTTCCTCAGCTTAGAGCCGCTTTATTTGAGGTTCCAGAACGATATAACTGGATGCAGGAGGAGATTGACCGCCTGGAAGGGGAGGGCAGAATCTTTGTGATTCGTCCCGAACATCCAGTCCGGGTTTCTCGCCTGGAGCAGGATCTGAAAAAACTGCAGGCGCTCCACCAGGAAGGCAGACAGACAGCTCAGAAACTGCTTCCAGCCCTTAGAAATTACCTGGAGATCTGACATTGTCAGCAGGCAGAAAAAACAGATAAACGGCAGCAGAAGCAGAAAACTGCTGCAGATGGGAGAATATGAAAATGAAATATATTGATATGCACTGTGATACAATCCCACGCCTCTGCCTTCCCAGTGTGGAGGAGAGAGGGGAAACGCTGCGCCGGAACAGCGGACATCTTGATTTGGAACGTATGAAACAGGGAAGTGCCATGGCACAGTGCTTTGCTGTGTACACGAATTTAAAAGAACAGGCAGATCCTTACGCCTACGCTAAAAAGATTCTGACACGTTTCAAGAAGGAGATTGAAGAAAACAGCGGCATGATTTCTCAGGCTCTGACAGCGGAGGATATTTTGAAAAATGACAGAGAGGGAAAAATGTCAGCGCTTCTTACAATTGAAGAGGGAGCCGTGTGCCAGGGAAGTCTGGAGCGCCTTCGGGAATTTTATGAGGAGGGAGTCAGGATGATGACTCTGACGTGGAATTATCCCAATGATTTGGCCTGGCCTAACCGGATTAACCTGCAGACAGGGGAAACGGAACCGGAAACAGAGCATGGACTGACAGAAACCGGGCTTGCGTTTGTTGAGGAGATGGAAAGGCTGGGGATGCTCATCGATGTGTCTCATCTGGGCGACACCGGATTCTGGGATATTGTAAAGCACACGAAGCAGCCATTTATGGCCAGCCACTCCAATGCCAGAAGCGAAGCTTCCCATGTAAGAAACCTGACAGACGATATGATCCGGGTCCTGGCAGAGCGGGGAGGAGTGATGGGAATTAATTTCTGCGGAGCTTTTCTGAGCAATTCAAACAGAAACGCGAAAGGCGGAGGGATAAGCCGTACAGCAGATATGGTAAGACATATGAAGCATATCCGTCAGATAGGCGGCATTGAGTGCATTGGCCTGGGATCGGATTTTGACGGTATTTCGGGAGAGCTGGAGGTGGATTCTCCGGCAGCTCTCTATAAAATTGCCGATGAAATGTCCCGCCAGGGCTTTACCGGTTCAGAGATAGACGCAGTTTTTTATAAGAATGTTCTGCGTGTTTTTACAGAAATTTTACATTAAACTATAGACTGACTTTACATAGAGCTGGTATAGTTAAACCATACTTTTACAATAAGAGGAGAAAAATAATGTCAATATCGGATTTGGGAATGCTGTTTCAGTTTGTCGGCGGTCTTGGGATGTTTCTGTATGGAATGAATATCATGGCTGACGGACTTCAGAGATCCGCCGGCAGCCGCATGCAGCATATGCTTGGGGTGCTGACGAACAACCGTCTCATGGGAGTGCTGGCAGGCGCAGCGGTTACAGCCATTATTCAGAGCAGTTCCGCCACTACTGTTATGGTAGTAGGCTTTGTAAATGCAGGAATTATCAATCTGTTCCAGGCTACCGGAGTGATCATGGGAGCCAATATCGGAACGACGATCACCAGCTGGATCGTGTCCATGAGTGAATGGGGCGAGGTGCTGAAACCGGAATTTTTTGCGCCGTTTTTATTCTTTATCGGTGCTTTTTTAGTGCTGTTTACAAAAAGCCATAAGAAAAAAGAAGGCGGCGAAATCATGATTGGTTTTGCCCTTCTGTTCATTGGACTTTCTTTTATGTCCTCCTCCATTAAGCCCTACAGGGATGCGCCTATTTTTGCCCAGGCCTTTCAGACTCTTGGACAGAACCCGATTTTAGGCGTCCTGACAGGTCTTGTGGTCACGGCTATTATTCAGAGCAGTTCTGCATCTGTAGGAATTCTTCAGACGCTGGCCTTAAATGGAATGGTAAACTGGCAGTCAGCTGTTTTTATTACACTGGGACAGAATATCGGAACCTGTGTGACTGCCCTTCTGTCGGCGGTAGGAGCAAGCAGAACGGCGAAGAGGGCGGCAGTGATTCATCTGTTGTTTAACATTTTCGGAACTATTTTATTTGGAACCGTTATGTTCGCTGTCTTTATGATTAACCCGGCTTTTGCGGCATCCACAGCGGACAGTGTGGGAATTTCTATTTTCCATACTATCTTTAATGTGTCCAATACAATTTTCCTCTTCCCCTTTGCAGGTATCCTGGTAAAGACAGCCTGTGCGCTTGTCAGAGACAGCAAGGAAGAGGAGAAGAGCGGGGATGTGGAGGGCGATATTCTCCGCCATCTGGACGACCGCATCCTGGAATCTCCCTCCTTTGCTATTGAGACAGTGGAGAAAGAAGTAATCAACATGGGAAGAGTGGCTGTGGCAAACTTAAAAATTGCTACGGCAGCTCTGACAGATCGAAACGAATCTTTTTGCCAGGAGGTGTTTGATAATGAGAAGAAGCTGAACCACCTGGATACAGAGCTGACTGACTATCTGGTGAAGATCAACAATCTGTCCTTAAATGACAGCCAGCATTTACTGGTAAAGAATCTGTTTTATACCATTGGAGATGTGGAGAGGATTGGAGATCACGCGGAAAATCTGGCAGAGCTGGCTCAGATCAACATAAAAAACAACAGGGAGTTTTCTGAGAGCGGTTTAAATGACTTAAAGAAGATTTCCGAGGCTGCTGTCAAATCTGTGGAATCAGCCATGGAATGCCGGGAGAGCAAGGAGCTTTCCAAGGTGCGCCAGACTGCGCGCTATGAGGAGGAAGTGGACAATATGGAGGAAGAACTGAAAGAACTTCATATGGAACGTCTGTCCAACCATGAGTGCAATACAAAAAGCGGTGTCATTTTCCTTGATGCTGTCAGCAACTATGAGAGAATTGCAGATCATGCCAGAAATATTGCCGGTTATGTAAAAGAGGAGATTGAATAATTATGAAGCACCTGATCTATGTGACAGAAGACGATGAAAATATCAGAAATCTGATTTGCGTGGCTCTGGAAAGCTTCGGCTATACAACCCGTGCCTTTGAGACTGCAGAGGAGGCGCTGGAAGCAGTGAGGGGGGTGGAGGGAAGCCTCCCCTCCCTCTTTGTATTTGACTGGATGCTTCCTGGAATGGACGGAATGACGGCTGTAGCCAAGCTGAAAGAGTCGCCGGATATCAGAAAGATCCCGGTTATGATGCTGACTGCCAAGGACAGCGAACTGGACGTAGTGGCAGGCCTTGACGGAGGAGCCGACGACTACATGACAAAGCCTTTCGGAATTTTAGAATTCTCTGCCAGAATCAGAAATCTTTTAAAGCGGTTTGGAGAGGAGAAGGAGGAGGATAAGCTTCTTGCAGTGGGGGATATTTCTATTGATCTGGAAAAACGTGAGGTGAAAAATAAGGGAGAGGCGGTAGAGCTGACCCTGAAGGAGTATGAGCTTTTATGTTATTTGATGGAAAATACTAACCGTGTTGTGACCAGAGAAGAACTGCTGGACCGGATCTGGGGCTATGATTACGACGGAGAGACGAGAACGCTGGACATGCATATTAAAACGCTGCGCCAGAAACTGAAGGAATCAGGACACAGTATTAAAACAATTCGGGGAGTCGGATACCGGATTAGCTGACAGAAAAGGAAGACGGGAGAGACAGTGAGATGAAAACAGCCATATTCAGAAAATTTATCCAGCTTCTTCTGCTGGCGCTGCTTTTAAACACAGCGATTCTTTACATAGTGACAGGAAGCGTGATTCTGAATAACAGCCGCAAGGATATGGTATTTATTCTGGATACCATAGACAGCGCTTTTCATTATGATGGAGATCTGGAAGCCCAGGCGAAGCGGATTTCCAAGTCAGCAGATTTAAACGACAGCCGCCTTACCATCATAGATCCAGACGGTGTTGTCAAAGTGGATACTGGAGTAAAGGACGCCTCTGAGCTTGAGAATCATATGCAGAGAGAGGAATTCCAGGAAGCGCTAAAAACTGGAGAGGGAGACGCCAGACGCCGTTCCAAGACTCTGGGGAAAGAAATGCTGTATGTGGCGGTAAAGTCATCCTACTCTGACTGTATTCTTCGGCTGGCAGTCCCCTATACAGGAATGCAGGACTACATTAAAATGCTGTTTCCGGCTGTTTTTTTAAGCTTTTCCATTGCTCTGATCGGTTCTGCGATGGAGGCTGACAGGTTTTCACAGTCCATTACCAAACCGCTGCTTGAAATTTCTAAAGAGATGATTAAAGTAAACGGGGACTACACAGATTTTCATTTTGACAGATGCGGTTATGAAGAAATTAACGTCATTGCTGACACAACTACCAGGATGTCGAAAAATGTAAGGGATTATCTGAATCGTCTGGAGCAGGAAAAGCAGATCCGCCAGGAGTTTTTCAGCAACGCATCTCATGAGCTGAAAACGCCCATCACCTCTATCCGGGGATATGTAGAACTTCTCGAGACACCTATGGCGGACAATCCGCAGATGCGTAGTGATTTTCTCAGCCGCATTAAGAAAGAAGCGGTCCGCATGACCAGCCTGATCGATGATATTCTCATGATCTCCCGTCTGGAGACAGGCGGAATACAGGCAGAGCTTCGGGAGATGTCTACCGGGGAGCTTGTCCGTGAGGCTGTCTCTTCTGTGGAGGGAATGGCCAGAAAGAGAAGAATTGAGATAGAGACAGATGCAGAAGAATTCTATATCTGTGCTGACAGAAGGCAGATGGAGGAGCTGCTGACGAATCTTTTGAGCAATGCAGTGAAATATAATCTGGATGGGGGGAAAATATGGCTTTCCCTGAAGCGGGAGAGAGAAGAAATGGAGCTGCAGGTACGGGATAATGGAGTGGGAATTCCAAAAGAAAGCGTAGGCCGTATTTTTGAACGGTTCTACCGGGTCGATAAGGGCCGCAGCCGAAAACAGGGCGGCACAGGCCTTGGACTTTCCATTGTAAAGCACATTGTAAATTTCTATCATGGAACAGTGAGCGTCTCTTCCAGTCAGGAAGAAGACAGTCACGGGACAGTCTTTACTGTGCGGCTGCCGATTGCCAGAGAGGCGAAACAGGACAGCCGCGTCTGATGCAAAAAGGTTATTCAAACAGAGAATTTCTGCTGTAAGCCTTGAGAATCCGTTCTCTGGATTCTTCCTCAGTCTCCGGGCTATTTTTACCGTTTTGTTCCTGAGAAGGAGTCTGTGTGGAGACCGCGCCCTTAAATACAGGGTTAATGGCCTTCAGCGCAGGCTCCTTTTTGTCAAGGGCGGAAACAAACAGGAATTTTCTTATGCAGAACAGAAGGGCTACTGAGAGCATACACAGCAGATTGTCAACCATAGAGGTGTGCTGGATAATAACCTGTCTGGCTACTGCGAAAAGAAGCACTTCCACTACAGAGTCCAGGTCATGGCGGCAGAACATTTTTAAAAGCTCAATTCCGAT
>CAUCIO010000133.1 GCA_958442925.1 uncultured Clostridium sp.
TTATTTTCCTTGTTTTATCCAACAACTGAACGCTCATTACCAGTTACCTCCTTTTCTTAATCTTAGTATTTTAAAATTATTGCTTGCTCAAATAAATTGTAACACGATTTTCGATTAATAACAAGAGTTTTTCTGGTTTTTTCAATTTTTTTAATAGTTCTTTTGTTACAGTTCGATGAATCTATTCTGCATACTGCTTCTATGTGAATAGTTTACAGCAATTCAGACAGTTTTCCGCTTACTATCTGCCTATTCCTGGGACTGCTTTTTATTTACCTTCACATAGCCGCATTCTTCATTAATACAGAGAAGTTTGCTTCCCTTCTCTACCATCAGTCCGCCGCACTCAGGGCAGGCTTCCGGTGAAGGTTTTTGCCAGGACATGAAATCGCACTCTGGATTATTCTCGCAGCCATAATATTTTCTGCCTTTTTTTGTTTTCCTGATCACCAGTTCTTTTCCGCACTTGGGACAGGCTACGCCGATTTTCTCAAGGTAAGGCTTTGTATTCCTGCATTCCGGAAAACCTGGGCAGGCCAGGAACTTGCCGTGAGGGCCGTATTTTATCACCATCATACGGCCGCACAAATCGCAGGGAACGTCGCTGACCTCGTCTGCAATCTTCACTGCTTCCAGCTTTTTCTCTGCCTCTGTCACTGCTTCCTCTAAATCTGGATAGAAGTTTTCAATTACTGTTTTCCACGGCACGGTGCCGTCTCCAATCCTGTCTAACAGATATTCCATATTTGCAGTAAAAGCAGTGTCCACGATACTTGGAAAGGCCTTCTTCATCATGCCGTTGACAACTTCGCCCAGCTCTGTTACATAAAGATTCTTGTTTTCTTTTACCACATAGCGTCTGGCCAGAATCGTTGTAATCGTAGGTGCATAGGTGCTGGGACGTCCGATGCCCTGTTCCTCCAGAGCCTTAACTAAGGAAGCCTCTGTATAATGAGACGGCGGCTGTGTGAAATGCTGGCTGCTGCTCAGCTGATCGCAGGTAAGCACTGCTCCTTTTTCCAGTTTCTCCGAGAGAACCGTATTCTCTTCTTTTTCCTCCTCCTGGACATAGACAGACATAAAACCGTCGAATTTCAGCTTGGATGCAGACAGCGTAAACAGGTAACCGCCGTTCTCCTCTCCTGCCGCTACGCGGACGGAGGTTGTCTCATATACGGCTGCCTGCATACGGCTGGCAGCAAACCTCTTCCAAATCAGCTGATACAGACGGAACTGATCCCTTGCCAGGGATTCCTTCACCAGGACAGGCGTCAGGGAAATATCTGTAGGGCGGATCGCCTCGTGGGCATCCTGAATTTTAGCGCTGCTCTTCTTGGCCGTCTCCTCTGTGGCCACATAAGAATCACCGTAGGTTTCGCTGATAAAGGCTCTGGCAGCCTTGTCAGCCTCCTCGGCAATACGGGTAGAATCTGTACGCAGGTAGGTAATCAGTCCTATCGTTCCTCTTCCCTGAATATCCACACCCTCGTACAGCTGCTGCGCCAGGCGCATGGTTTTCTGAGTAGAAAAATTCAGAGTCTTTGACGCCTCCTGCTGAAGGGTACTGGTGGTAAAAGGAATCGGAGCCTTTTTCACTCTCTCTCCTGTCTTTACTTCGTCTACCACATACTGCGCGCCTTCCAGACTTTGAATCACCCGATCTACCTGGTCTTTCGTGCAAAGAGGCAGCTTTCCCTCGCGCGTCCCGTAGAATTTAGCAGCCAGTTTCTTTCTGGAACCCTTAGCTTTCAGATCAGCTTCCAGATTCCAGTATTCCTCCGGGATAAAGGAACTGATCTCCTCCTCCCGGTCGCAGATCATGCGCAGAGCTACTGACTGAACCCGGCCCGCGCTGAGACCTCTCTTCACCTTTGCCCAGAGAAGCGGGCTGATACGATAGCCGATCATTCGATCCAGCACTCGTCTCGCCTGCTGGGCGTCCACCAGATTCATGTCAATGGCCCTGGGAGACTTTAAAGCTGCCTTCACTGCATTTTTCGTAATTTCGTTAAATGTAATTCTGTATACCTTTTTATCCTTGCAGTCCTCCAGCTTGAGAGCCTTGGACAAGTGCCAGGAAATAGCCTCTCCCTCCCGATCAGGGTCAGTTGCCAGATAAATTTTATCTGCCTTTTTCACTTCTTTCCTGAGTTTTGCCAGAATATCTCCCTTGCCCCGGATTGTGATATACTTGGGTTCATAGTCATGCTCTATGTCGATTCCCAGCTGGCTCTTGGGCATATCCCTCACATGCCCGTTAGAGGCGTCCACCTCATAATTTGCCCCCAGAAATTTTTTGATCGTTTTCACCTTTGCCGGTGACTCCACAATTACCAAATTTTTAGCCATAGCCAACTCCTACTTGAATTTCCTAACATAATACTGGTTTGATGTCTGAAGAGCAAATCCCTCCAGTTCCAGCTTTAAAAGGACTGCCGTACATTCCCCGGCAGGCAGTCTGCTTTCCGTTACAATCTGTTCCAGATGCTTCGGTTGTAAATCTAGGCAACTATACACCATTTTTTCATTCTTGACAAGCCCATTTTCAGTTTTTTTCACAATGTTCCCGTTTTTTTCACTTTTCATACCAAGCAGATCCAGGGCGTCTTCCGGTGTCAGGAGAACTCCGGCTCCTGTCTGTATCAGTTCATTGCACCCGGCGCTTAAAGGATCCGTCACCCGTCCTGGTACTGCCAGAACCTCTTTTCCCTGTTCCAGAGCACAGCCTACCGTAATCAGAGAGCCGCTTCTCTTTCTGGCCTCCACCACAATAATTAAATCAGAAAGTCCGCTGATAATCCTGTTTCGCATAGGAAAATTTCCGGAATAAGGCGGCGTTCCAGGCAGAAACTCCGTCACAAGTCCTCCCTGCCGCTCCATTCGTTCAAACAATCTGAAATTTTCTTTGGGGTAGCAGATATCAATGCCGCAGCCCAGCACCCCATAAGTCTCCTGTCCTGCTTCCAGAGCTCCTGTATGACCTGCTCCGTCAATTCCTACAGCCAGTCCGCTGACAATCTGTACTCCTGCTCTGGAAAGTTCTCTGGCTATATATCTGGCCTCCTCTCTCCCATAGTAGCTGCAGCCTCTGGCTCCTATAATCGCTGCCGACGGACGGCCATCTTCCGGAAGCTTTCCTTTTACAAACAGCCCCAGAGGCATCCCAGGCAGCTTTCTGAGCCGTTCCGGATATCCGCTGTCAAAGATAGTGGTAAATTCTATTCTGCGTTCCCTCAGCCTATGATACTCCTCCCGCGTCAAATCCAGCTGTTTTTTTATTTCCAGCACTGCGCTCCTCTCTCTGGCAGTGAGAAACAGGCAGGCCCTGAGATCCTGTTCCTTCATATAATATATATCCCTAAAACTTCCCGCCTGATCCATCAGCCGCTTCATCTTATCAGCCTTCAGTCCCGGCACATGGCACAGCCAGTACAGGTATTCTTTTTCTGTGATCATTTTTGAAACCCCCAGTATTTCTTCTCAAAACTTCGGTAGGACACGGCCTCGCACAGATGAATCCGTTCAATCTGTTCTTTGCCGTCTAAATCAGCTGCTGTTCTTGCTACCTTTAACAGCTTGTCAAAACCTCTGGCGCTGAAACCGTACTGTCGGTATACAGCCTGCAGAAAGCTCTCGTCCTCCGGCAGGAGAGAACAGAATTCTCTTATGTGGGCCGGTTCCATTTCGCTGTTATAGCGGACTGTCAGGCCTCTAAACCGCTTCTCCTGCATGCTTCTGGCCTTTTCTACCCGTTTTCTCATAGAAGCTGAGGATTCCTCCACTTCCCTCTTTCCTGCCTGAACAGTCCCTCTTAATTGGCTGTAGGGGACAGGGGGAACCTCTACTCCGATGTCAATGCGGTCTAAAAAGGGACCGGAAACTTTACTCAGATATCTTCGAATCTGAGACTCTGAACAGGTACATGTTTCTGACGGGAACTGCCCGCAGCGGCATGGGTTCATGGCGCAGATCAGCATAAAATCAGCCGGAAATTCCAGCGCAGCATTCAGTCTCGTAACGGTAATCCGTTTTTCCTCCAGAGGCTGGCGCAGCAGATCCAGAATTCTTCCTGGAAATTCTGTCAGTTCATCGAGAAACAGAACGCCTCCGGAGGCCAGAGAAATTTCCCCAGGTCTCGGATTCCTCCCTCCCCCCGTCAGAGACTGGGCTGTGACGCTGTGGTGCGGGGCACGGAAAGGACGTTCTGTGATCAGAGGCGGATCCTCCGGCAGGAGTCCGCAGATGCTGTACACCTTTGACATCTGGATGCTTTCCTCCAGGGTAATCGGCGGCAGAATGGAAGGGAGCCTTCTGGCAGCCATGGTTTTTCCCGTCCCCGCAGGCCCGATCAGCAGGCAGCTGTGGCGGCCGGCAGCGGCTGTTTCCATTGCCCGTTTCACAGTTGTCTGGCCGCATATATCGCCGTAGTCGAGAAAAATCTCCTCTTCTTCCATGTGTTCTGATGGACCGGAAGCAGCTTTTTTCCTCTTTTGTTTCAAACTCTTTTCAAAGCTTTTTCCATCGAACCAGCAGCCCTTTATGCGCTCAGGATGCCTTAAAAGCTCCGCCTGTTCCAGCAGGCTGGACACTCCTATGATTTCCACTCCTTCCGCCACAGTGCCTTCCTTCACATTTTCCTTCGGCACAAAACATCTGGAAAATCCAGCCTGCCTGGCACAATAGACGCGGGAAATGATTCCATTGACTGGTTTAATCTCACCGTTTAAGCCTAATTCTCCCAGAAAAACCGCCTGGGAAGCCGCCTCAGAAAGTCCTTCCTCCAGGCAGCAGAGAATCGATACAGCAATGGCCAAATCAAAGGCTGTGCCATCCTTTCTCAGACCTGCCGGTGAAAGATTGATAGTAATTCTTCTGGGCGGAAGCAGGAAACCAGAATTTCTCAGAGCTGTACGCACCCGTTCCTGCGATTCCCTTACCTCCTCTGACAGATAGCCTACCATAGTCAGGGACGGCAGTCCTCCGCTGCTGATATCAGTCTCTATGGCTACCTGATAGCCCTCTACGCCGCGGATTCCGCAGCTCACTATTTTACTGAACATAGAAATACTCCCTTCGTATCAGAAATGAAATTGAATTGAATGTCTGAATTGAATTAGAAAATAAATAGAACTGTTTGTACTATAGAAAAAGATTGAAAAATTAAGAAAATATGCGCCCGAATTTATGAGATCCTCTCCTGGATCCAGACTTTAATATCTTCAAATACCTCCTCCCTGTTAGTCTCGTGAAGCAGCTCATGGCGTGCTCCAGGATACAGCTTGAAAGACACGTCCGAAAGACCTGCCTGCCTGAATCCTCTATATACGCGCCTTACACCGTGGCCATTTTCTCCAACCGGATCCCGGTCTCCTGACAACAAAAGAACCGGCAGATCCCTGCGGATTGTCTGCTGACGCTTTTTCTCCCCTGCCAGAGCTATGATTTTCATAAAATCACGGCATGCGCTGCTGGTGAAAATAAACTGATTCAGCGGATCCCCTGTGTAGGCCTGCACCTGTGCTTCTTCCCTGGAAAGCCAGCAGTGGCTGCCGCCGTTTTTGTCTGTCATGCGTCCAAAGCGCCCAATCAACAGCTGGTGGAGGAGTTGACTCCTGTACCTGCCTCCCTTCCAAAATATCGCAGCCTCTGCAAGCAGGCGTCCCGCCTTCGCTAAAAGCGGAGTCTGTCCCCCTGTTCCCAGAAGCAGCGCTCCGTCAATCTCATGGCTTTTGTCCTGCATATAGCATCTGAGAAAAAAGGAGCCCATGCTGTGGCCCAGCATAAAATGGGGTACCGATGGGTACTGACGCTTCAGATAATCAGCTGTAATCCGGATATCCTCCAGCACCCGAAGCTCTCCGCCCCTCTCGTCGAAAAATCCCCAGTCTGCAGGCTCTGAAGTTCTGCCATGGCCCAGATGATCGCAGCCAGCTGCGGCGATTCCCTGTTCGCACAGATAAGCTGCCAGCTCTTCATAGCGGCCGATGTGCTCGATCATGCCATGACAGATCTGAAGGGATGCCCGGACAGGAGTGTGCGGAATCCACTGAATTCCATGAAGTCTCGTTCCCATCCTGCTGGATGGAATATAAAATTCAGTTTTAACCATGAAACACTCTCCTCCTTCTCTCTTCTGTCCGCCATACGGTCTGCCGACTTTTCTTTTCTATTGTCTCACAAAATTTCATTTTTTGCAAATAAAAGATAGCTATCAGCAAAAAAACAGGCGGGAAGCCTGCATAGCAGATTTCCCGCCTGTATGATTTCTGATTAGTCGT
>CAUCIO010000134.1 GCA_958442925.1 uncultured Clostridium sp.
TGATCCGGGAATACATGCTCTGTCCATCCCTTGGTGGCTGTCAGCTCCACATAGTGGAAACCGGCCTTGTGAATTCCCTCCAGACATTCAAAAATCCCATACCCATGGTAACAGTTTGAATTAACGGCAATCACACGTTCCATATCTTCTCCTCCTTCTACCCTAAAAACAGTTTGCCTGTCAGATCCTCCTGAAAGTTGTAGTGCGTATCAATGTAATACCTGGCTGCTCCTGTCAAAATAGCTTCCTCACCCAGTCCTGCAAAGCGGATATCCAGGTTATCCAGGAAGAATCGAAAGCCTGTCTCTTTTAAATCAGAAATAATCTCCTCTAAAAACGTCTCCCCCAGCTTTCTGGCCATGCCTCCGATCACCACCGAATCAGGATGAAGCACAGTAATAAAGTTTCCAAGGGCAAAACTTAAATCGGATGCCAGAATCTTTATCAGCTTTTCAGCCTCCCCATTTCCTTCGCCAGCCATCTGCCCGATATCCCGGAATAAAATCCTGCTTCCCTCCTCTTTTCCCGGAAGAGGAATATTAAGATCATTTTCCAGAATCCGCTCTGGCAGAGCCAGCTCACCAATCCTGTTTTCCAGACATCCTCTGTTTCCGCAGCGGCATCGTTTTCCATTTCTGTCAATGGAAAAATGTCCCAGCTGGGTTCCCATTCCAGTACCGCCGTGGAGAATCCTGGCGTTCTGCACCAGGCTTGCGCCGATTCCTTCATTAATATTTACATATAAATAGCTGTCCTCTTCCATCTCTCCGAAGGCCTGCTCTGCATAGGCCATACAGGCCGTATCATTGAGAACAGAAATCGGATACTCCGGAATCAGCCTTCTGATTTCGTCAATCAGCCCTTCCTCTGAAAGCGCTAATACCATAGAAATAATCTGGTGTCTGGCGCTGTCAATCATTCCAGGTACTGTGATGCAGATGCCCAGAACACTCCTGTCTTCTGTATAGCGTCTGATAAATGATAAAATCTTCTCCGCCAGGGCTTTCGCCCCCAGCGTCTCCGGCTCTGCGCTCTCACGCTCCTGAGCTTCTATTTCAAAGGCAGCTGACACAAGAGAAAGCCATATTTCATGGCGTCTCCAGTTCAATACAATCACGCAGTCGCGGCTGTTCACAGACAGGCTGTTAGGGCGTCTCCCCTTTCTTCCGCTTTCAATACTGCCCTGATCGACAATTCTGCCTTCCTGGATCAGTTCCTCTATTAAAAAAGATACGGTCGTCTTGCTGAGAGACGTCACGGAGGCAAGACAAGCCCTGGATATTCCAAAATTCTCTGAAATCAGCTGATACAGCTTTTTCTTATTCTCCGCCTTGATTGTCTGCTGACTGAGCAAATCCATCCCCCCCTTGTTTTCTCTGTTAGTTCTATCTCCAGTGAACACATATGTTTAATTAGTTAGTCCAGTGGACTAACTAAATACTAACACTTTTTTATTTCCAACGCAAGTTATTTTTTAGCAGTTTTCTATATATTTTCATTTATATCCATACAGGTTTTGTCAAAATAGCCAGTTTCCCTGTATTCAAAGCTGGAAGAATAAAAAAATTTTACATAAAATAAAAAAGGCCCTGGATATTCTGTTTCCCATTACAGAAAAACAGCTCCAGAGCCTTTATTATCCTCTTTCTATTTATCCCTCGATGGCAATATACTTGTTTGCCTCTGCCTCCTTCTTTGCCTCCTCAGCCTTTGGAATGTTTAACTTCAATACACCATTTTCATATTTCGCATGAACATCTTCCTGCTTTAAATTCTCTCCTACATAGAAAGCTCTGCTCATACTGCCTGCATAACGCTCCCGGCGGACAAATTTACCTGTTTTTTTATTCTCTCCGTCTTTGTCAAGCCCCTTTGCAGCGTTAATCACCAGATAGCCCTCTTTCAGCTCCAGGGAAATCTCATTTTTCTTGAAACCAGGCAGGTCAATGTTTACCTCATAATGGTCATCATGTTCCTTCACATCCGTCTTCATCATTTTTGCTGCATGATGTCCATACAGCTTGCGCTCTGCTTTACGCATCGCTTTATCATCCAGCGACGGAAAATCCCAAAAGTCATCAAACAAATCATCAAATAAACTTTCACCAAAAACTCTAGGCAACATCATAAGTCATCGCTCCTTTTTGTGTTAAAGCTAAATTGTTAACCAGAAGTTTAGGAGAAAAGCGAAATCTTTGTCTATTCATTTCTCCTTATTTCTCCTCCCCTCTGTTCTATCCGTGTTATAACACGCGCATTAACAGTTGTCAAGACTGAGCGCTGTTTTTTTTTGTGAATTTTTTGTGATCACTTATGGCATTTCCTTTGAAAGCGAATTATAACCATTTTTTCTTTTTAAATTTCCATATCAACACAACTGAAATACAAATACTTACCAGTATCACCGCCGGATATCCATAGTTCCATTCCAATTCCGGCATATTGGAGAAATTCATCCCATACCACCCAACCAGAAGCGAAAGCGGAAGGAATATAACTGTCACCACCGTAAAAACTTTCATTAAATCATTCTGTTCAATAGACAGCTGGGACTGATAAGCTTCCCGAAGCTGGGACACCATTTCCTGCAGGTTTTTAACGGAACTTAAATAACGATCTGTACGATTTCTTAAAGTCATCAATCTACGAACACCATCCTTACTGAACAGATGATTATCGTTCATAGCCATTTCGTCAAAAATAAAGTTCAATTGTTCATAGTACCGTTTCAAACGTAATAATTCCTGCCTCCATGCGGTAATATGTTTCAGATAAGCCGCCTTTCCACCAGACAGAACCAGATCTTCATTTATGCTGATTTCTTCCTCCAGGCTATTTAGAAAATCCATATCTTCCTTTAACAGCAGCGCGAAAAAGTGATAAAAACCCTTCTCGTTTGTTGACTTCTCTTCTTCTGTCATCGCATGCAGAATCATATTGGCCTTTTCTTCCGCCTCATCAGTTTCACAAAATATCAGCAAATCCGCTTCATTCAAATACAAAAGCATTTTAAAATCTTCCGTTCGCTCACTTTGAACATCGTACCAGTCAAACGCAAGAATGTCGCAATCTTTAAAGCACTCATAGCTGTCTGTAATCTGCTCGTCAATATACTGGAGAATTTTTTCATCCATATAGGGAGCTGCTTCATTGGTATTCTTAAATGAAAATACTTGATACATTTTTCCCTCCACTTTCTAAGGAAAATAAACTCTTACCTGTCATTAAACATACATCATACAGTTTCAGAAGTGTCTATGGCCAGGCCATTATCAGTGTTCCCACGGTAATCAAAAGAGCACCCACTCCTGATTTCCATGTAAACTGCTCATGGAGCAGCACAAAGGAAAGAATCAGGGTAATCACAACACTTATTTTATCAACAGGAACCACCCTGGAAACCTGCCCTATCTGGATAGCCCTGTAATAACAGAGCCACGAAGCTCCTGTGGCCAGGCCTGACAGAATCAGAAACAGCCAGCTCTTTTTACTGATTCCTCCGATTCCATTCTGCCCGCCTGTCAAAAAGACAATTCCCCATGCCATAATCAAAACCACAAAGGTACGTATCGCTGTGGCCAGGTTGGAATTCACTCCTTCAATTCCTATTTTAGCCAGAACTGACGTCAAAGCAGCAAATACTGCCGAACCGACTGCATAGATCAGCCACACTTTTGTCATCCCCTTATCAAATAACAGCTGCAGATCATCTGACTCCGTTTTTTATCCCTGTTTCTTTATTTCCTGTTACTCTACTCCATCATAAACGTTTCTACCACATGGGCCACACCGTCATCATTATTGGAATAAGTAATAAAATCTGCCGCCTTCCGAACAGGAAGCACTGCATTCTCCATGGCAACGCCCAGTCCGGCGTACTGAATCATCGTCAGATCATTGTACCCGTCGCCGCAGGCAATCATCTGTTCCCGGGCCATGCCGATATGGGCTAACAGCCGTTCCAGGGAAGCAGCCTTGTCAATTCCCTTGGGAAGAATTTCCAGGAAAAACGGCTCAGAACGGTAAACACTGAACCGGCTTCCCAGGGCAGCCTTCACTCGCGGCTCCACCATGGCCAGATAATCTCCGTCATCTAAAAACAGGAATTTCGGTACAGCAAAGTCCAGATATGACTTCATATCTTCAATCTGCCGTATTTCCATCCCGTTAATCTTCTGCTCAATCAGTCCGTATGGACAGTCCTTATTATTGGTAATAATCGTGTCCCCCTCATAAGTCAGGAAATCAACCCGCTCGTCCTCCGCCAGACCGACAATTTTCTCATTGGACTCCACAGGAAGCAGCCGTGAAAAAATCACCTCTCCTGTCCTGCAGTCTGTAATCATGCCTCCATTGTAGGAAAGAATATAGCTTCCGTACCGGTCAAGCTTCAGCTCCTTCGCCAGAGGCATGACCCCCTGAGTCGGACGGCCGGAAGCCAGCACGATTTTCTTCCCCCTCCTCTGGATTTCCAAAAGGGCTTCCTTCGTTTTCGGTGTAATCACCTTGTCCCGGTTCGTCAGGGTTCCGTCCAGGTCAAGCACAATAATCTCATATTGGTTCAATGGATTTTCCTCCGTTGCATCTCATTTTATAATATTAACTCAACACAGCGTCTGCGAAGATCACTGTCCGAAGTCCTATTATAATAGAAGAGAGCAGAAATGGCAATGGGAGGGAAAATGCTAACTGTCAATACCCTTCTGCAGTTCTCCTATTACCTGCTCTATTTCCTGAACTTTCTCTTCCAGTTCCTCCGCAATCTGTTCTGCTGTCTTGCCCTTTTTCAGTTTTTTCACTACCTGAGAACGCAGATGACTTTTTAGCCCATCTTCACGCCCCTCTTTCAGTCCATCTTCACGCCCCTCCTTCAGACCTTCCTCATATTCTGCTCTTCGGATCAGCTTCAGTTCCCGCTCCTCATCATACTCAAAAATACTCATTTCGATTGCCTCCCCTCGGTTTTTTCTAAGAAAGTCCGACAATACTCCCTCATGGATACATTCGTCTACTGCCCTCTCTGCCGCTGCGTCTAACTCCATAGTTTTCGTGTAAAGGCGGATCCGGTCTACAAAAATCATATATTCCTTAAGCGTCTTGCACACTTCCAGCAGTTCCTTGTTTTTCCCCTGATTAATGTTTAACACCAGTACCTTCAGCTCCAGATTTGGCTCTTCCTTCTGAGTCCCCGCGTCTTCAAAAGAATCCGACAGTTTCAAAACGCTGCTCTCCTCCCGCTCTTCCGTTCCATTATAAAATACCAGAAAGTGGGGAGCTGGAAGTTTTAATCTTTTAGAAGAATATAAGGTTTCATCCTTCACCAGCCCCTGATACGTCCTGGATACATAAAACAGATCTCTAAGGGGCATATTGTACAGACTCAGCAGATTTTCCCTGTCCTGAAACAGCCTGCGAAAAATCGTGTCCTTGTAGTCTCTCCTGGCTGGCAGCGCGGATCCAGATGCCAGTACCGTTCCATTTCTCTCCTTATTCATTTGTCCTCCTTCGCAGGAGAACGAAAATCTCCTGCTTTTTCATTATTTTTTGGAAAAGCATAGATTTTCTGAAATGATAATTAGAATCGTAGACGGCCATGAATCGGCCCATGATAAGAAATATATGCTTTGAGATAAGTATAACATGGAAGGGGGAGGGAAGGCAAGGTGGCCTTCCCAGATGAAAGTTGTTTTCCTTTTATAATGCTTTATTTTTCCAAAATATCAGCAATCCGTTTACAGGCAAATCCATCTCCATAAGGGTTGCTTGCATGGCTCATTTTCTCGTATTCACTGTTGTCTTCCAAAAGCTGTTTAAACGCTGTATAGATCGTCTCTTCATCCGTTCCCACCAGTTTCAGTGTACCGGCCTGGATTCCTTCCGGACGCTCTGTGGTATCGCGCATGACAAGAACTGGTTTTCCAAGCGACGGAGCTTCCTCCTGAATTCCGCCTGAATCCGTCAATATCATATAAGAATGGGCCAGGAAATTATGAAAATCCAATACATCTAATGGCTCAATAATTCTGATACGCTCATCGCCGCCCAGAATTTCATCTGCCGTTTCGCGAACTGCCGGATTCATGTGAATCGGATAAATAGCTTTCACATCCGGATGTTCATCGCACACCCGGCGGATTGCCCGAAACATATGTTTCATAGGATCTCCCAGATTCTCCCGTCTATGGGCTGTAATCATGATCAGCCGACTTCCTTCCGCCCACCTGAGCTGT
>CAUCIO010000135.1 GCA_958442925.1 uncultured Clostridium sp.
ATGGTACACACTGCCGCAAACAAAATCACTCCCAGGGCAATGATACCCAAAAGCAGCGCATGGCGCTTTCTCTGACATCTCTGATGGTCTAGCTGATCCAGGTATTCTTCCCGTTCCATGCGGTATGTTTCATTTTCTATTTTCTCTATGTGTTTTTCTTGGTATTTCAACTCTCGTCTCCTGCGCCTTTCAATGCTGAGGTTTTTCATTAAAATCTATAGCTATTATAAAAAACACTGTTTCATCCGTCAAGAAAAAGAGCCGAAAAAGAAACAGGCAGAATCGTGCATGAGCCGGTTCTGCGCCGGTTCTGCGCGGTTCTGCCTAACCAGTTTTTATTTTACATTTTAGATTCCAGACTCTGCCACAGACTGTTCTGACTGCTGAGAAAGATTCTCTGTTTCTCCCGGCGTCTCCGCATGATGGCCGCTCTCCCCTGTCTGTGCATCTGTCTGTGCCTGCGCTTCAGACGATGATTCCGGCTCTCCTCCAGTTTCTTCTTTTTCCGGAGCAGCCTCTTCGCCCTCCTCCTCTGTCTCGTCAGAGCCGTTTTCCATAGGGTCTCCGCTGACATCAGGCGCGTCAAAATATCCCTTCACAGCACTGTAGGTTCCATTTTCTCTGGGTTTTACTCCATTTAAAACAAAGGTATAGGACGCTCCGCCTGTAATGCCGCTTATCTCTATTTCGCAGCTGTCGGATCCTGTATCTGTAATTCTGGCGGCGTAGCTTACGCCGTCTGCATCTGTTACGGATACCGTAGGATTTTTCCATTTTACCTTTTCCTTAAAAGTAATCTCCAATATGCCTTCATAATAATCCGCATAGTCGATTTTGGCTTTCTTTCCACTCTCCTCATCCTCTGAGGATTCCTCTGTTTCAGACGGTGTCTGGACAACGGCTGAAGAAGCCGGAGGCTTCACGGTCTCCGTCTCAGGCGCAGACTGGCTCTCAGATGAGGATTCCTCTGTTTCAGAAGAAGACTCAGACGGCTCTGGCCGCGTCACTACCGTGGTTCCTGCCGGTGGCTCCTCCCTTCCGCTGCCTGCTCCCACCTGATAAGCTCTCTCTGCAATCTCCCTGGCAATCTCTTCCATAGTCATAGATGCAAAGGATTCCAGCTCCTTTTCCGTCAGACCGTTCTCCTCCACCAGTTCATAAAGAAAGCAGGCCTTTCCGTAGGAAATTCCATACCGCTTTGAAATCTCTGTAATTTCCTCCATATCTGTAGCCTGCTGATCATAGACTACCGCGTTTACCTTATGAGCCTCCAGAGAGTTCTCAATATCCATTACCACGTCCTGCCGGAGTACAGACGCCTTCTCACTGTCGTCATTGGACACTGTGACAAGAATGGCATTATCCAGCTCGTCCAGATAGCCGCAGCGAACCATGGAACCGATAACCGCGTTCACTCCTATGTTCAGATCCACTCCATCCAGATCCATATCCGCCAGCACAGCAGCTCCGTCTTCATTTAACGGCTCTGCCTCGAGAATCTTATCCTTTCTGTTGACAGAAATTTCAATACTGGGGTTTACATCCAGTCCGATCACAGATTCCACCCGTGTGTTCTGCCAACGCAGGCCTCCTCCGTACAGAGCCGCTATACACAGGCAGGCAGCTGCTGCCGCTGCCGCGCGGCGCATCCCCCGGTAGATCTTCAAATGCCTTGGCGGCTCCGCATACACTAACTGTGAAGTGCTTAAATCAATTTTATCGAGCACATTGGGAGTCAGGGTTTCCACTGCCGATTTTAAATGGCTGGCAATTTCGTCATGATTCCATTTTTCATGTCCATCGGCCAATGTTATCCCTCCTCTCTCAAATGTTTTTTTAATTTCTTCATAGCCCTGTTATACTTGGACAGCACAGTCGCTAACGGCAGCCCTAAATCTGAGGCAATCTCCCTGTGCTTCAGTCCTGCCGCCGTATGTAGCAGTACGATCTGCCGTTCTTCCTCCTTCAGAATATGGAGAGCTGCCTGCAGCACCAGCTTATCTGCCGCATTCTCTATCTGGGGACAGAATTCCCCTGTCTCCATCTCTGAAAGCTCTGAAAGTCCCATGTCAGACTCATGCTTCTGATCGCGAAATCTCATATAGCAGAGATTTCTGGCTATGGTAAACATCCAGGCCAGAGGCTTGCCCTGAGCCTGATAGCCTCCTGCAGAGGTCCATACCCGCAGATACGTTTCCTGCATAATCTCCTCTGCATCCTGAGGATTCCTCACAACAGACAGAATAAAGCTGTACATGGTTTTATCCGTATTCTGATATAACTGGCGAAATGCCTCCTGATTGCCCTTTGCAACCTTTAACAGAAGCTTTTCATCGCTGAGCCGCTCATACTTCTCCGGCTCCTCAAGGACGGCAAATATCCCCATCAAAAACATGGATTTTGTTTCCTTTCTATATAGTTTAATGCAGCAAATCCATTTATTATTGCATCTGCCGCAGCTTTTTTTTCATTTTATTCCACTTTTTCTTCTGCTCTCTTCCCCTGCGCTGCTTACTCATACTGAACGCTTTTTAAAAACAGTCCTTCTGCCGGCGCTGTAAAACCTGCCTCTGCCCGTTCCAGAGTCCGGAACACCTCCGCTGCTGACTGAGGCGTCCGCCTGTGCAGTCCTGCTTCCAGAAGTGTTCCTGTCAGAATCCTTACCATATTGTAGAGGAATCCGTCTCCTGTAAAGGAAAGTTCCACCACGCTTCCCTTTTGTTCTATCCCGATACTCTGCAGCATGCGCACCGTTGATTTTTTTGTCCGTTTCAGAGAGGAAAAACCACGGAAGTCATGGGTTCCCACAAGAAGCCCTGCCATTTCTCTCATAGCGTCAATATCCAGTTTTTCCCCCAGCCCATACACATACTTCCGCTCAAACACATTCTTTTTCCCTGCCGTATCAATCCGGTAAAGGTAGGTCTTTGACACAGCGCTTAAACGGCTGTGAAACCTCTCTGAAACCTCTTCTGCCCCACTCACTGCTATATCTTCCGGAAGATACTGGTTCAGATATTCCATAACTGCTCTGGGAAGTCTATCTGAACCATGAAAATGGTTTAAAACTTTCAAAAATTCCGAATTTTTATTGTTTTTGAAACAATTCTCATTCAGGTGGACATTGGCCGTCTGTCCCAGCGCATGGACGCCTGCATCCGTGCGGCCGGACCCCTGCACCTGAGCCGGTTCCCCCGCCATTCTCTCCAGAATGTTCTCCAGCTTTCCCTGAATGGTATTCTGACTGTTTCCCTGTTTCTGCCAGCCCCCGTACCGGCTTCCATCGTACTGAAGGATCAATTTAATATTTCTATACACTGAATCATTCTCCCATTTACTCTATTCTATTCTCATTTCTGTTTCTGCGGATTCTGTCCCCTGTGCCGCGTTTCTGTCCTGTGTGGTTAAACACTGCGGCTGCCAGAAAAAACAGGGCTGTTCCTGCAGCCGCTCCTCCCATATCCAGCCACACATCGCTGATCTGTCCGGAACGTCCTGATGTAAACAGCTGAAGCGTCTCGTCTATAAATGGAAGAGTGATCGTCAGATACAGCTGTCCCCAAATCCTTCCCTGGCCTTTCAGCTTTGTATGATTCAGGCTCTGAGTCAAAAGCAGTCCCAGGATGAAATATTCCCCAAAATGAGCGCACTTTCTGACTACATGCTCTGTGAGCCAGGGAACGGTAAGTCCCAGTTCTCCTAAAACAGAATGGAGCAATCTGAGAACTGCTCCGCTCTCCTGGGAAGACAAAGCCGCAGGCGTCAGAGAGTTCGAATAGATAAACGCTGTGTAAAGAAACAGCGCTATGTGCCAAAATACATGTTTCTTCATAATATATTAAAATTAAACGGTTCTCCCTGTGTTTTCTTAATGTTTTATTATAGTACAGGAGCAGTGGAAAGTAAAGGAGGCTTCTTTTTCGCAATTTTTCCCAGTCGTATTCTTTGCCAAATTTTTTTTTCATTTTCCCCTCTGTTTCGTCCTTTTGACGAAGTGCATAAACAGACAGTTAAACTTGCTATTATTGTCTGTTTATAGAAGGAAAATTGTTTTAAAAAAGGTACAAAAAATCCTTTTTCACCTATTGACAATTCAATTTCCGGTGCTATACTGAGTGCATTCAAAGGGAACGTGCCTTTGAATAACAGCAGTGATTTTAAAAGCAACGACAATACTCACTTGAAAGGATGGTAACTATGTCTGAGAATGATAAGAAGGATTTAATCCACGAGGTAAACGTAGCGTCTTCCCTCTATAGTTTTGATACAGAAACAAAAACAGCGGAGGCAGAGCACAAGCATCCGGCTGAGGGAACTCTGGAGAGAGAACTGACTGACGTTTCTCTTCTCTACAATCTGGACACAAAAAACAAATAAAATCTCGACTTACAGTGGCAAAACTGGATTTACAGCAGTTGTCACTGGCCATAACAGACTGATTTGAAAGCAGAGAGCGCGGCGCCGATTCTAAGGTGTCCGCCTCTCTGTTTTTCTGTCCCCCCTAACGCCTGAGGCAAAGGTTGCAGAACATACGTTTTTTTCTGCTGCTGTGTCGTTTACGCGCCAAATTTAACTATTTACGCAGAAATGCCTCTTCTTTCTTGTCCTCCCCTGCAGAGGACATGCCTGCCTTGACAGAGGGAGAGTGTTTCCGCTATCTTAAAGAGCAATGGGCGGCGCTGTTCCAGGCCGGATACTACGACGGCCTGCTCTACTGCTGACCTTCTGGCTAATCATCATCTTCGCCTTGCTTTCTGCCTGGGATATGGTGCGCTCTGTTATCCAGGTACAGACCGAATCCCAGACTCTCAAGCTGAAAAATGAAATGGCTGTGGAAAACTATCGCCTTCTTCTGGCAAAAATAAAAGAACAGAATCAGCAGTCTGCACAGGTGCGGTTTACTCAGCACTTTGCCGTCAATGCCATGCTGCAGTCTGCCGCTGAACGGGCAGAAAAAGCCGGTATCCGCTTTGAAGCCCATGGGTTTGGTATGGCGCTGAAGGAATGGAAACATAACGCAAACAGCGCAGAGGCACATACCCCCGCGCTGCTTTTCTATCTGCTGTTTTGATTGATAAAATGGATAAATGCCGTCTGAAAAGACTGATAATACCGGTGCCCCATGGGCAGCCGTATTCCGTCCTGGAGTTTGCAGACAGTGCGGCTGATCTCCTCCATCTGGCCAATATTCACCAGAAAGCTGTTGTGGCATCGGTAAAAGATGCCTGACGGAACCAGATTTTCCGCTTCTGGCAGGGAAATGGGAACGCTGTACTTCGCTTTCGTTGTGGAGCTCATCACACATCTGCAGCAGATGTTCTCCCTCTGTCAAATCATCTTCACAAATGGCAAGACGATATGGATCCATCCTGTTCACATCCCAGTCGTTTTTTCAATTTCTATAATTCCCATGGCGTGAGTATAACACAAACAGTTACTTTTAGCCACCTGATATCCGGGCAGCCCCAAAACAATAATCATCCACCCGCATAGCGGGTGGTTTTTCCTTTTCGGGCATAGCCCTAATACCACTAGCTACGCACAAGTGCGTCTTTTTATTGGCCTGCCAGCCACGCGTGGAATTACTTGCTACCCGTAAACGGGTCTCTCGGATCAAATAAACTTAATTGATCCATTTCCTGATCCTGCTTCAGCTGGTTAGCTATGTAACTTTTTATTGCTGCTGTGTTCTTGCCCACTGTATCGACATAGTATCCCTTACACCAAAACTCGCGATTTCGGTACGCAAACTTCATATTTCCAAATCTTTGAAATATCATCAGACTACTCTTTCCTTTTAAATATCCCATAAATCCCGAAACGCTCATTTTGGGCGGGATACTAAGCAGAAGGTGGATATGATCCGGGCATATCTCCCCTTCAATTATTTCTACACCTTTCCATTGGCATAACGTCCTGATTATATCTCGTATTGCTTCTCGTTTTTCATTAAAAAATACTTTTCTTCGATATTTAGGGGCAAATACCACATGATATTTGCAATTCCATTTTGTATGTGCTAAGCTTTTCATGTCTGTATTGTGTTCTGACATAATATAGTCCTCCTAATGTGTTTTTTATTTACGTAACTGGCAGGTCACGTTTTTATTATACACATTAGGAGTTAGTGTGAAAGAAAGTAGAGGAAAACCATAAATGGGCGCACTTGAATAAGCT
>CAUCIO010000136.1 GCA_958442925.1 uncultured Clostridium sp.
GTGCCTGCATTTTCATTCGCTTCTTACAGGTTCTTCGCCTTAAAGCTTCTCTCCATCTCCCGTTTCGCATCTTTCTTAGCGATATCGTCACGCTTGTCGTAGAGCTTCTTACCTCGCGCCAGGCCAATCTCCACCTTCACAAGACTTCCCTTAAAATAAACCTGGAGGGGAACCAGGGTGAATCCCTTCTCCTTTATTTTTGACAAAAGCTTATCAATCTCTCTGCGGTGCATCAGCAGCTTTCTCTGTCTCAGCGGATCCTTATTAAAGATATTCCCCTTTTCATAGGGGCTGATATGCATGCCATAGATATATACCTGCCCGTTTTCAATCCGCACAAAGGCTTCCTTGATGCTGCATTTTCCCATACGGATGGACTTTACCTCTGTCCCGTAAAGTTCAATGCCCGTCTCATACTTATCATCAATAAAGTAATCGTGGTATGCCTTTTTATTATTGGCCACCAGCTTAAAGTTATTCGTTCCCATTCTGTTTCTCCTCCTGTTTTACTCCCGAAGCCTAAAACTCTTTGGCCGGAATAAAGTCGATAGTCTTTGAAAAACGGTCACAGCCTGTCACCTGTACCCGGATTGTCTGACCTAATTTATACGTTTTTCCTGTCATTTCCCCGCAAAGCTCGTACCGTTCCTCCAGAAATACATAGTAATCGTCCCTGAGCTCACTGATATGGACGAGTCCTTCCACTGTATTTGGAAGCTCCACGTAGAAGCCCCAGCTGGTAACGCCGGAAATAACGCCTTCAAATTCCTGACCGATAAACTGTTCCATATACTGAACCTTTTTCAGTTTATCCGTCTCCCGCTCTGCCTCATCGGCCCGCCTCTCCAGAGCCGAGGTCTGTACTGCCACCTTCGGCAGAATTTTTTCATAATGGGAAATCCTCTTTCCCGTCAGACCGCCGTGAAGAGCCTCTTTTATGATTCGATGAATCTGCAGATCCGGGTATCTCCTGATAGGAGATGTAAAATGTGTATAATATCTGGCCGCCAGGCCAAAATGTCCTGTGTTTTCTATGGTGTATTTTGCCTGCTTCATAGACCGCAGTGTCAGGCGGCTGATCAGCAGTTCCTCAGGAGTGCCTTCCACTTTGTCAAGCAGCTTCTGGATCTCCTTGGGGTATACCTGCCCTCCGGGCATCCTTAACACATACCCGAAGTTATTGATAAAGGTTCCCAGGCGCTTCATCCGATCCTCATCCGGCTTATCATGAGTCCGGTAGAGGAAGGGCAGCTCCTGCCAGAAGTAGTCCTCCGCCACTGTCTCATTGGCCAGCAGCATGAAATCTTCGATAATTCTGGTGGCTGCGTTTCTCTCATAGGCCTTGATCTCTGTCGGCTTTCCTTTCTCATCCAGCAAAATCTTACTTTCCGGGAAATCAAAGTCAATGGATCCCCTTGCATGGCGTTTTTTCCGAAGAATATCTGCCAGCTCCTTCATCAAGAGAAACATCTCTGCAAACTCAGCATATTCCGCCGTTACCTGTGGATCGTGATCCGTCACAATGGCATTCACCGCTGTATAGGTCATTCTCCGATCAGAGCGAATCACCGTCTCAGCGATTTCATGGCCTGTCACATTCCCCTGGCTGTCAATTTCCATCAGGCAGCTGAGAGCCAGCCTGTCCTCCCCCTCATTCAGAGAGCAGATACCATTGGAAAGCTTGTGGGGCAGCATAGGGATCACGCGATCCACTAGATATACGCTGGTTCCCCTCTTTAAAGCTTCCTCATCGAGAGGTGTGTGTTCCTGCACATAATGGCTGACATCTGCGATATGGACGCCGAGAAGATACCCTTCTCCGGCCCGCTCAATGCTGATGGCATCGTCCAGATCCTTGGCCTCCTCGCCGTCAATGGTAACGGTAGGCAGATCTCTGAGATCCTTTCTGCCGGCCCAGCTGTCTTTCGTCACCTCATCAGGAATCTGCTTCAGCTGAGTCTTCACTGCTCCCGGAAACTCCTCCGGAAGATCATAGGCTCTGACGATGGACAGAATGTCCACTCCCGGGTCGTGGATGTGACCTAAAATTTCTGTGATAACACCCTCCGGCTTTTTCCCTTTCTTTTCCCCGAAGTCCTTGATTTTCACCATGACCTTGTGGCCGCTGACTGCACCCTGAGCACAGCCCTGGGGAATAAAAATATCCTTTGATATTTTCTGATTATCCGGGACGACGAAGCCATAGCCCTTTCCTTTTTGATAGGTTCCCACCAGCGTTTCATTGGCATGCTCCAGAATCCGCACAACCGTTCCCTCCGGACGGCCGCCTCTTCTCTCACTGTCAATGACAATCTGTACCTTGTCTCCATGGAGCGCTCCTCCCGTTTTATCAGCCGGGATAAACACATCCTCTTCTCTTCCCTCAATGGCCACGAAGCCAAAGCCTCTGGAATGACCGGAAAATACACCTACCAGGGCGAAAGTCTCAGCCTTTCCAAATTTTCCTTTTTTAGAGACACTGATTTTTCCTTCGGCTAAGAGAAGATTCAGTACCTGCTTTAATTCCTCCCTCTGCTCCTTAGGAACATTCAGCAAAATAGCCAGCTCCTTCAGCTTCATGGGCACATAAGCCTCCTCATTCATCAGGGAGACCAGCATGGCTTTGCGCTGTTCTAAAATCCCTGCTTCTGACGGGCTGCATTCTAATCCTTTTTTCTGATTTCTGTCTTCTTTTCCCACTGTTTTTCTCCAGATATTCCTGTTTGACCTGCAGGGTATATTCCCCGCTGTCCGTGTTGACTCATTCTATCAGGATTCCGCATTTTACCGGTTTCATGCGTTTCCTGATACTGTAAAATTCTTCTCTCCCCGCAAAGCAGAATTCTCTGCCCGCAGAGCGCTTTTTAGTTCTCAGGCCCAGTCCTGTGAACTAAAAAAGACACTCCTGCTGCCAAGAGTGTCTTCTGAATCAGTTTAAAATACCTTTAAGTTAAGCACAAGGGCCAGAATCAGCCAGAGAATCGCTCCGTACTTCGTAAGCTTCTCCAGTTTTCCCTCCATGGAACGGCTCTTGTTTCTTCCCCAGTAGCTGTCAGCCATACCATTAATAGTACCGGATAAACCTGCTGACTTGCCTTCCTGAAGCAATACTACAACTGTCAAAAATACACATATAGCAACAAATACAAAGGTAAGAATCCCTCGTAACATCTTTTGCACCTCCTATAGTCAAACAAGATTATCCTATCACACTTTTTCCAGAAATACAAGCATTTTTCTTTCCAGCTGCCCTTTTCAGGCAAAAAATTGAAACAGCCATGGCCGCCAGTTCTGCCGCCGGAACAGACAGCCACACACCCAGGACTCCCAGCCTGTCCGGCAGAATCATCAAAAACAGTGTAATCAGCCCAAAGGTCCGAAGAAAAGAAATAAACGCCGAGGTTTTTCCATCTGAGAGGGCGGTAAAGGCCGCAGAGGCGAAAATACCTACTCCGCAGAACAGAAAACTGAAAGAAAAGACAGGAAAGCCTTTTGCTGCGATTTCATAGACCGGCGTTCCGACAGGTGAAAAAACCGTCACCAGAGCCGATCCAAACGTCATAGACAGCGCAAATATGAATACAGATACCGACACAATAAAAGCCAGGCAGATACCCATTATCCGGCTCAGATTCCGGTGATTCTGCGCCCCTAGCTGGTAGCTAATCACAGGAGATACGCCCATGGAAAATCCAATGTACAGAGTTGTCAGAAGGAACTGAGAATAAATCATAATCGTAACGGCTGCCACTCCGTCCTCGCCCAAAAGCTCCATCATAATCCGGTTAAACAAAAAGGTGGTGACAGCTGCAGCCGCCTGACTGATCAGCTCCGAACATCCATTGACACAGCTTTCAATCAATACCTGAAAATGGAGAGCAGGTTTTCGAAAGCTGATGCCTCCTCTTTCTCTCATAAAAAAGGCAGTTCCAACTGCCGTGGGAATGAGGTAGCCGAGCCCTGTCCCCAGAGCAGATCCGGCAATCCCCATGTGAAACATTCCCATAAAAATAAGATCCAGCAGCACATTGGCCAATCCGGCTCCCACTGAGAGCGCCATACCAAGTCCAGGCCGTCCAGCCGCAATGATCAGATTTTGAAACAGTACCTGCAGAATGCTTGCAGGGGTAAACAGGAAAAGCACAGACAGATACGCCTGGCAGTAGGGAAACAGCCTGGGGCCTGAACCTAAGCTGTGTGTGATTTCGCCGCAAAGCAAGGCTCCAACACCTGCTATCAGACCTCCCAGAACTGCTCCAAAGCATAAAAGAAGGGTAAACTCCTGCGAAGCCTCTTCTTTTTTCCCTTCGCCCAGTTTTCTGGCAATCACAGCGCTTCCTCCCATGGCAAGCATAGAGCCAAGACCCACAATCAGATTGATCACAGGCGTTGCTATATTAACAGCAGACAGAGCGTCCGTACTGACAAAACGGGAAACCAGTATGGTGTCCCCTATGGTATACAGCCCCATGAAAACCATAGTCACCATGGTGGGAAAAGCAAATTTCAGCAGGGAGGGCGCTGTAAAATCCTGTCCCAAAGGGTGAACCTTATCACGACTCATCATTCATGCCCTCCAGCTTTTCTTTCTGGAGCACAAACCGCTGAGTCGGATAGCCGAACTCTACTAAAAGCTCCGCTTCCGCAAATCCCAGGCGTTTTAAATCTGCTCTGTGCCCAGTATCGGCCCTGTCCCCCTCCCGAAAGGTGGTCACTATAAGCTCATGGCCCTCTTCCAGCAGAGAAAATGCCTTCCGCAGAAAGGCCTGTGCAATCCCCTTCTTCCTATACTGGGGATGCACTCCCAGAAAGTCAATGCTGCCGGTATTCTTTGTTATTCCCATCACTCCGGCCGTTGTCTCCCTGTCCTTTAAAATGAAGGCCTGCCCCTGTCTGATACACTCTCTCAGCCACTGCAGGTGCTGTGCTTCGTCCAGACAGGGAAAGCCGTCCACCGCCAGTCTGGCCAGCTCGATCCAGGCGGGGATATCCTCCTCAGAGGCAGGCCGGATTCTCTGCTCCATCTCCTCTATCCCGCCAAATTCCACAGGTTCACTATTTAAACAGTACCGAAGCTGCAGCGGATAGAATTCCTCCTCTTCCCGGTACTGTCCCGGCGCCTTTTTATACATCGCCCGAAAACTGTCTGTAAAGGCCTGCTGGCTTTCATAGCCCGCCAGAAGGGCAATCTCTAAAATGGATTTTTCAGAAAAAACTAACAGCTTGGCAGCCTCTGTCAGCTGTCTGCGCTTCACATAATCGTGTACCGTCAGCCCCACTGTCTGCGTAAAAATCCGGTGCAGGTAATACTTTGAATAATGAACTGCCTCTGCCACCAGCTCTAAATCCAGTTTTTCAGACAAATGATCTTCTATATAATCAATCACTGCAGCCGTCTTTTCAATGTTGTTCTTCATTGCATCATTCTCCTTTCCTGCCCAGTATAGCAGGAGAAAGAAGTTTCGTTTTCATGATTCTTGCGGAGCATTCCTGTTTCCTAGGCCGCCGCATTGGCATTGATCGTATCTATCACCTTCCTGATGCCCATCCACACATTCAAATCAGTAAATATCTCAACTACACTTCCACGATCCGTAAAGGGTGATTCCTGAAGCACTGAAAAGTCTTTCAGCATTCCATTATGGACAATATATTCTATAATCTGATTTACAAAATAAATCTGCCTGCTGTCCAGATTTGCATCCGTCAGATAGGCTGAAAACGCCTCCTTGGCCGCGTTCATATCCAGTCCTACAATCTCTCTGACAAATTCACCCAGCGGTTTCGTTCCAAATTCCTGTTCATAATCCTGCTTTGTGCCAACCTCATGCCACAGCACCTCTTCTAACGCCTCCACATCTGCCTGAGTCAGAGGCTGATTGGTCTTTAATTTGGCAATTGCCGTATTATCCTGGTGCTGTCTGATATAATACTCTGCCTTGGCCTTATAATTCTTGAGTTCATCATTTTCAAGCTCTGATTCTCTCCACTCCATGGAAAGCAGTTCATCTGTAAAATTAGTTGTATATTTGACTGCTTCCTTAGAAAGATACTTCATCAGATCACGAAGCTTCTCCCTGATTTCCTCAAATTCATTGATTCCGGCATTTGCAACATGCTCCGTGTGCAGAATCTTCTCAATCAGGTCTGA
>CAUCIO010000137.1 GCA_958442925.1 uncultured Clostridium sp.
ACGCACGGTGGTGTGAGAGGTCGGGGATTTATAAAAATCCCCTCCTACTCGATTTCACCGGCAGAGCTCTTACTTCACCTTCCCCTGGTTTACCCGCTCATAGTAAAAAATATACTGCTGCATGACGCCTGCATACCCCTGATACATACCGAAGTAATCCTGGATGATTTCACCGTAAAGACGGCTTTTGGGGAGAGCGTCATATTTTTTCTTCTTTTTTCGATAATATTCCTGCATCAGAATCTGCTCAATCCAGGTATCTACCGGGAAGGCCTCGATATGGTGAAGTCCGAAGAGACAGATACAGTTGGCTACCTTCTCGCCGATTCCATAAAAACCTTTGAGATATGACATGGCTTCCTCATAATTCATAGTCTGCAGAGTGTCCAGATTCAGCCTTGCTTCTGCCGCATCCTGACAGAGGCGGGCAATATATTTAGCCCGGTAGCCAAGCTTTAAGCTGCGAAGTGTCTCCTCTGAAATCCCTGCCAGCTGGCTGGGAGTGGGGAAACTGTGCCATGTAATCTCTTTTTCCTGACCGTTTCGAGGGATTAGAGTTTTATGCTCTGTGCCGAACTGGAGACTCAGCGCTTCGATTGCTTCCCTGATTTTAGGAATGGTTTTCTGCTGGGAAATGACAAAAGTGAGAATCATTTCCCAAGGATCCTGGTTTAAAATCCGGATGCCGCTTCCAGCCTGAGAAGCGCGTCGCAGGTAGGCGTCTTTCTTTCGGATGGAGTGAATATAGGCGCTGTAATCGCATTCCAGATCAAAATACCGTTCCCAGAAAGGAAGGTCTGCCTCTTCGCAGTAAAAGACAAAGGTTTCTTTTCTGAAAAGGTCTTCGCTGTCCTGTAAAGCAGGACAAGGACCTGAGCCGCCTTTCTCCGGTTTTTGCCTGCCGCTGTGCTGTTCAATTTCCAGATAATGGCCCTGACTGATCACAAAAAAGCGCCCCGGTGTATCTGAAAGTTCCGTCATACGGAAACACTGTCCGGAGTCTGCAATCTGGCGCAGATCCATGCAGGGGATTTGTTTTAAAACAGGTTTTATCATAAGGGAATCTCCTTAGCTGTCGTGTATTTTACTGAATCCATTCCTTCTTAATCCGCCACAGCCCGGCCTGCATGGGAAGATCCGATTCTCCGGAGAGAAATGCCTGGTGGAAGCGAAACAGCCTGGGCCAGCTGTCTGAAATCCTGTGTTTCCAGTCCGGATAGAAGGAGGTAAGCATAACGTCTGTGGTGTGCAGGCCGCAGGCGTTAAGCTCGCTTCGGAAGGCAGCTTCCTCTGCGTCATTTTCACCGATCAGGGAGAGGCATAGGATTTTATTCCAGTCCTCCGGGCGGAAAAACACAGCCTCGTCAGCGGGAACCTTTAAGGTCAGGAGGGATCCTCCGGCGGATGCGTCTGTAAAGCGGGGATCCGTAAATCCCCAGTAGGGGAATTCCGCACCGTCCGGCCTGGGGACAATGGACTGGACAGCCTTTACATACCAGCGGTATGCTGTCAGAAAGATGGGAGCGCTTTCCCCGTATTTTTTCTGAACATAGGCTTCTCTGGAGAAGCAGATCCCGTCCTGTTCAATGGCTTTTAATACAGGTTCTGCCTGGGGAGAAAATACAGTTACTGTTTCACGTCCACAACCCATTCTTTTTTCACCTCCCATATAATTCCATAGCTTAAGTCATTGCCAGGCATGATATGGCTGTCAAACAGCCTGGGCCAGCTTCCCATGATTTCCTGTTTCAGCTCCGGGTAAAAGGGCGTCATAACAGCTCTGGCATCGCTTGTCCCGTAGAGAGCCAGAAGTTTCTGATGGGCGCTGGCATCCGCCTCATGCTCAGGGATGTAGGAGTAGTTAAGAATCATGCCCCATTTGGCGATATTGACAGACGCTATCATCTCCTCATCAATCAGAAGCTCCAAAATTACTTCATTGTCATCTGGCAGCATGGCAGTGGAGGACTGAAAAGAGACCCAGACCGGGTATGTGACATCTGCCGGTTTAGCCCCATAGTGGGGACTGTGGGATACCAGCCACCGGTAGGGCATCAGCATTAAATCAGCCTCCCCTTCCAGGGCCATACGGATATACTCTTCTTTTACGATATAGCGCCCATATGTTTTAAGTTCTTCCCATACATGTCTGTGCTGTTTGGTCCACACATGGACTGCAGCCATAGTACCGCCTCCTTTCACTACTGCTTTCTAATATCTGTTATACAGGACAAAGAGGGCAATGTCAATTTTCACGCTGCCTCTCAGATTAGCAGTTGCGAAAATGTCTGCGATTTTGTATACTGAATTCAGAAAAGAGGAGCAAGATATGATTTTTATTGGAGGAATCAGTTCTGCTGTCAAACAGCTGGAATATTTGAAAACAGTGATATGCAGCGTCTGCGGCAGCTATGGAAGATACCAGGTCTTTATGACCTACACGTATTTCAGTTTCTTTTTCATCCCGCTGTTTAAATGGAACAGGAAATTTTATGTAAAAATGACTTGCTGTGGCTCTGTTTATGAGCTGGACCGGGAGACAGGGATGAAAATTTTGAGGGGACAGGCTGCGGATATCGGAGAGAGCGAGTTGTCTCTCATACAGAGAGGAACGGGAAATTTCGCCGAGGAGGGAAGCTGCCCGGACTGCGGCTGCAGGCTCTCAGAGGATTTTTCCTACTGCCCCCAGTGCGGAAGAAAACTATAAAATATTTTTTATTTATAGATGCAAAACTTTAGAAAAGAGGTAAAACATATGTTAGAAGCAGGAATTAAGGGAAGAGAAGAAGTAATGGTAACAGAGGCAAACTCAGCGGCAGCAGTAGGAAGCGGCCTGCTCCCGGTATTTGCTACTCCGGCTATGGTGGCTCTGATGGAGCAGACCTCCTGGAAGAGTGTGGCCCCGTACCTGAATGAGGGTGAGGGAACCGTGGGAACCAGCTTAAATATTTCCCACAGCGCCGCCACACCGCTGGGCATGAAGGTGTGGTGTGAGAGCGAACTGACAGAGGTGGACAGAAGACGCCTGGTGTTCCATGTTACCTGCTATGACGAGGCCGGTGTCATCGGCGAGGGAACCCACGAGCGGTTTATCATTGGAAACGAGAAGTTCTTAGCCAAGGCAGAGCAGAAAAAGAACGCTTCCAAGGGAGAATAATCCGGTTGCTGAAAACAATTCAGACAAAGGCAGAGAAAAGATATGAAAGTTACCTACATTCACCACAGCGCGGTTTCTGTGGAGACGGAACACAGCATTCTGCTGTTTGACTATTTTAAGGGAGAATTGCCGGACTTTGATCCGGGAAAGCCGCTGTTTGTATTTGCCAGCCATTTTCATGAGGATCACTACAGCCCTGTGATTTTTGAGCGGTTCCGGGAGAGAGAAGGCGTTTCCTACATTCTGTCTGATGACATTAAGGGGAGGAGAATTCCGGAAGAGGCTCTGCCGCTGATCCATTTCGTGAAGCCGGGGCAGACCCTGGAGCTGGAAACCATGAAAATCCAGACTTACAAGTCCACGGATGAGGGCTGTGCCTTCTGGATCAGTCTGGAGGGCCTGGAACTTTACCACGCTGGAGATCTGAACAACTGGTGGTGGGAGGGGGAGGACAAGGCCTGGAACCACAACATGGCTGCAAATTACAGGCGGGAAGTGGAGAAAATTGCTGCAGATCACCCGGAAGGAGCAGACGCTGCCTTCATCCCCTTAGATCCCAGACAGGAGCAGTGGTTTTATCTGGGAATGGATGACTTTTTAAGGAAGGTGAAGGCAAAAACTGTGTTTCCCATCCATTTTTGGGGAGATTTTGGCGTTTCCCGCCGGATGAAGGCCCTTCCCTGCAGTGAACCTTACAGAGACTGTATCATGGAAATACAATGTGAAGGAGAGGAGTTTAAGCTATGACATTTACATTCGCCCACAATAATTTCAACGTAATCGATCTGGAGAAGTCCTTAAAATTCTATGAGGAGGCTCTGGGACTGAAAGAGGTGCGCAGAAAAGAGGCTGCAGACGGCAGCTTCATCCTGGTTTACCTGGGAGACGGCGTGACTCCTCATCAGCTGGAGCTGACATGGCTGAGAGACTGGGAGAAGGACAGCTATAACCTGGGCGACAATGAGTTCCATCTGGCCTTTGAGGTGGACGATATGGAGGCAGCTCACAAAAAGCATGAGGAGATGGGCTGCATCTGTTACGAGAATCCATCCATGGGCATTTATTTTATCGCGGATCCTGATAATTACTGGCTGGAAGTAGTTCCCAGGAAGATGAAATAAGGCAGGTGGAAAAAGAAATGATTATAAAAAACGGCCGGGTCATTGATCCGAAAAGTGGATTTGATGGTATTGCAGATATTGCTATAAAAGACGGAAAAATTGAAAAAATATTAAAAAGAGAGGGAAATGCGAAAGAAGAGGACGCATTTCAGACCGCAGACGAAGAGATCATCGATGCATCAGGTCTGATTGTAGCTCCGGGACTGATTGACGTTCATGTGCATTTCAGGGATCCGGGCCTTACCTATAAAGAGGACATTGAAACAGGCTCCGCTGCAGCCAAGGCGGGAGGTTTTACCACGGTTGTGATGATGGGAAATACGAAGCCGGTCATCGACAGCGAGGAGACTCTTCGCTATGTGCTGGAAAAGGGGGAACAGACGGGAATCCATGTGCTGTCCGCTGCCAATATTACAAAGGGCATGAAGGGAAAAGAGCTGACAGATATGGAAGCTCTGAGAGCTCAGGGGGCAGCAGGTTTTACAGATGACGGCGTGCCGATTATGGATGTAAAGCTTTTAATGGAGGCCATGGAGCAGGCGAAAAAGCTGAACGTGCCTCTGAGTTTTCATGAGGAGGATCCAGGCTTTATCACCAACAATGGAATTAATCGGGGAGAGGTTTCTGAAAAGCTCGGAATCGGCGGTTCTCCCAGGGTGGCAGAGGACTCTCTGGTGGCTAGAGACTGTATGATTGCCCTGTATACAGGCGCCTGCGTCAATATTCAGCATATCAGCTCTAAAAATGCGGTGGCAGCGGTGGCTCTGGCTAAGAAATTGGGCGCTGACGTGTGGGCGGAGGTAACGCCCCACCATCTGACGCTGGATGAGACGGCAGTTCTTAAGTTTGGCTCCCTGGCGAAGATGAATCCGCCTCTCAGAACGAAAGAGGACAGGGAAGCTCTGATTGAGGCTTTAAAGGATGGCACCATTGATATGATTGCCACGGATCATGCTCCCCACAGCCGGGAGGAGAAGGAAAAGCCTCTGGTGGAAGCGCCCAGCGGCATTATCGGTCTGGAGACATCCCTTCCGCTCTGCGTAACGGAGCTTGTGAAGAAGGGACATCTCTCCTATGTGGAGCTGTTTGAAAAGATGTGTCTGAATCCAGCCAGGCTGTACCGCCTGGATACAGGCTACCTGGCAGAGGGAGGTCCGGCAGATCTGGTGATTTTCGACGATCAGGAAGAGTTTGAGGCAGGCCCCTTTGTCTCCAAATCCTCCAATTCTCCATTTACAGGAAGAAAAATGTTCGGAAAGGTGAAGGCCACCATCTGCAGTGGAAAGGCGGTATATCAGGGGTGATGAGAGAAAAAGAACCTCGCCGCTACACGATGCTTCTGTTTGACGTGGACAATACCCTTTTAAATTTTGACGCGTCAGAGGAGGAGGCTTTTAACAGCCTTCTTCTCCATTTCGGCATGAAGCCGGAAGACAGGCTGCTTCAGGAGTATCACCAGATTAACAGAAGCTGCTGGGAGCTGTTTGAGGAGGGAAAAATGGAGAAGGAAGAGGTGCTGCTGCGCCGCTTTGAACTGTTCTTTTCCCGTCATAACTGCCAGGCGGACGGACAGGAAGCGGAGCTTTTTTACAGGGAGCGGCTGGGAGACAGCGCTGTCCTGATTCCGGGAGCATTAGAACTCTGCCGGGATTTAAGCCGGGAATATTCCCTCTATATCGTCACCAACGGAGTGGCCAGCACTCAGTATAAAAGGCTTGAAAGCAGCGGGCTGAATCCATATTTCAAGGGGATTTTTGTTTCCGAGGAGGCGGGAAGCCCTAAGCCACAGAAGGAGTTTTTTGATTACTGCTTTGAGCAGATGGGGCTTCTCGGTGTGGAGCGTCCGGAGGAGAA
>CAUCIO010000138.1 GCA_958442925.1 uncultured Clostridium sp.
ACCGTTTTCCAGGGCCTCCTTGGAATTTTTGAAATTTACTTCTTTTCCTTCCAGGAAAATCTGACCATCATCTTTGCTGTACATACCGAAGAGGCATTTCATCAGTGTGGATTTGCCTGCTCCGTTTTCGCCCATCAGAGCGTGTACTGTTCCTTTTTTAACAGTCAGAGAAACTTGATTGAGAGCTTTAACGCCAGGAAACTCTTTAGTGATGTTTTTCATCTCGAGTAAAACTTCCTGTCCCATAACTCATTTCCTCCTTTCATTTCCTGGAATGTGCCCGGCCAAATTCCGTACCAATCCAGGTGAAACACCGCAGTATAGTATTATCTGCAGCTTCTCTTCCCCTTTTTCCGATCACTTCGTTTTTTGCAGACCTTACAGCCTGCCGGAGCAGCCTCTGCTGCTCTATGCTTCCCCTGCTTACATTATTAGACACAAGGAAAGCGGCTGCCGCCAGCCGACAGCCGCTTTCACTTTATTAAAATTTACAGATTATTCAGCCTCTGTCTCAGCTGCTGTTGTTTCCTCAGCTGCCTCTGTGGACTCTTCTGCTGCTTCTGTCTCCTCAGCTGCTGCACCTTCCTCGCCTGTGTATGTAGCGTATGGAATGTAAATCTTGTTAGTTACTGTCTCAGACTTGTTGAAATCGTCTGTATCAGCCATAACTTCCTTACCCTCTGCTACGTTGTTTACAAGGTAAGCGATACCGTCTGCCATACCCTCTGCATCCTGCTTGATAGTACCTGTCATCTTGCCGTCTGCAATGTACTGCTTAGCAGCGTCTGTAGCGTCAACGCCGAATACCGGAATTGTTTTGCTGTCTGCTGTTCCAAGGTTATATCCCTTATCGTTCAGAGCGGAGATAGCTCCCTCTGCCATACCGTCATTGTTGCAGATAACCAGCTCGATCATGTTGCCGTTAGCCTCATTGTACTGAGCCAGGTTTGTTACCATGTAGTTGTTAGCTGCTGTAGCGCTCCAGTTTCCATCCTGGTCTACCTGGTAGCAGTCTGTATTGGACGGATCGAAGTACTCCAGAGCCGGCTTTCCAGCCTCCTCGAGAACCTTGTTTGCATCCTCCACACCGAACTGTGTACGGTAGATAGCCTCTACGTTTCCAAGCTGTCCCATGAACATAGCGTAGCTGATCTTTCCATCACCGTTTAAGTCAACTGTGTCGTAGTTCTCAACCAGATACTCACCAATTAACTGTCCCTGCATATGTCCAGCCTCAGGAGCATCTGTTCCTACGAATGCACACTTCTCATAGCTTCCAAGTACCTTGCCCTCATCCTCGTCTGTCTCAACTGCACGGTTGAAGAAGATAACCGGGATATCAGCTGCTTTAGCCTTATCTACGATAGCCTGGGAAGCGTCTACAGAACCGGATGTAACGATATTTACAACTAAGAGATTAACACCCTGAGCGATAGCTGTATCGATCTGCTCGTTCTGTGTTGTCTGGTTGCTGTTTCCATCAAAGTCCTGGAACTCAACGCCAGCCTCTGTAAGAGCCGCGTCAAGAGCTGTACGAACGCTTGTGATGTATGTATCGCTGTATGTGTAGTAGAATACACCTACATTTAAATCAGACTTTTTAGCTGTCTCTTCACCAGCTGCCTGTGTCTCGCCGTTTGCCGCAGTTGTGCCAGCAGCATCTTTGCTGCCGCCGGAGCATCCTACCATGCTGAATGCCATTAAAGACGCCATAGTGAGTGCAAGAAATCTTTTCTTCATAATTACATCATCCTCCCATTTTGTAATTAAACTTTATTTGTATGTGTACTCCACATATCTTTCATAAGTGATTATAGAGTTTTTTTCAACAAAAGTACATAGAATAATCAACAAAACTTGTACAAATTTCAATTCTCCCGTTGATTTTCTCCCCCATTCTTGTATACTTCGCCTAACCGGCCGCTGCCTGTCAGTCAAACAGAAATAAAATTTTCTGATATTCTTCCAGAAACATATTTTCCCTTGTCACTATCGTTGTATCCGTATCAATCTGTTTTTCTTTTCCATTCCGCCCAGTCAGAAGCTCCCAGGCCTTCTCCACTCCCAGATAGCCCATGGCATAGGGGTTCTGAACAATCAGAGCGTCTACCTCCCCCGTCTCCAGCATCCCTACTGATACGACATTACTGTCAAAGGCCGTAACAAATATTTCATCCTTTTTTTCCAGATCCCGGATAGCCCAGCCTACCCCCAGACTGGTCCACTCATTAAAGGTGACAATTACATTAATTTCCGGATGAGTTAGAACCAGTTCTTTGGTTGCTGTTCTGGCCTCCTCCGTGGTAGAAGCCACATTAATTGTCACAAGTTCCTTTACCCGGCTGGCTTTCTCTGCCTCTTCCCGGAAACCCAGCTCCCTCTCCTGCCCGTTTGCAGTGTGCTTATCGAAATTCACAATGCCGATGCAGAGGTCTCCTTCTATCCCATCCAGAACTGCCCTGGCAGCCATCCGGCCGGCTTCCTTATTATCTGTTCCAATCCGTACTTTCACTGTACTGCTGTTCACATCGCTGTCAATGATCACAGCAGGCACTCCTTTTCCTGCCGCCCAGTCCACTGCTCTTGCATTCTTTTCATAGTCTACCGCCGAAATGATCAGGGCGTCCGCCCCCTTCTCCACAGCGTTTCGTATTATCTCATTCTGGCTTTCATAGTCTTCTTCTGACTGGGCGCCTGATGTTGTAAGGGAAATATTGTATTCTGTCGCAGCAGCCCCGGCACCGGCAAAGACAGACTTAAAAAAGGCAGATTCTGTAGATTTTACAACCATAGCAACCTGGTATCTCTCCTGGCTTTGACGCTGCATGGCGGCAGCCCCGCCCAGAAGTGCTGCTGTCACAGCCAGCAGGAGCAGAAACACTGTCTTCCTCTTTTTAACGTGTTTCATATGAATCCTCCTCCAGCTTCGGCATACGGATGGAGACCTTTGTTCCCTCATCCAGCTCGCTTTCTATCTTCATTCCGTACTGTTCTCCAAAATAAATTTTCACTCTGTCATTGACATTTTTAATGCCGATTCCGCCGGTCTGCCCCTTCACCTCTTTGTGAAGAATACTCTCGCACTGTTCCTTCGTCATGCCGACTCCATTGTCTTCCACCGTAAATACCACATCGCCGCCGTCCTCGAAAATTTTAATTTCGATAACCCCCTCGTCAATCATCCGGTTCAGGCCGTGGTAAATGGCGTTTTCGATAATCGGCTGAAGCGTGATCTTGTTGCAGTAATAGTGAAGGCAGCTTTCCTGTACTTCAAAGCTGTACTGAAACTGGTTCTTATAACGGAACTTCTGAATCTGAAGATAGCTCTTGGCATGTTCCACCTCTTTTTCCACCGGGATCAGCTCATGCCCCTTGCTGATGCTGATCCGGAACAGCCGGGCCAGGGCATTCACCATCTCTACCGCATCCTTCGTTCTGCCCTCCTCGCACATCCAGGCAATAGAATCCAGCGTATTGTACACGAAATGCGGATTGATCTGAGCCTGAAGAGCCCGGAGCTCCGTCTTTCTCAGCACAATCTCCTCATTCCTCACCTGGTTCATCAGCTCCTGAATCCTGATTACAAGGTGTCCAAAAGCATTGGAAAGAGATGTCACCTCCCGGCTTCCATATACCGGCTCATAGGAAAAGCCCTCTGCATTGGCCTCAAACTCCCCCATTGCCTGATTCAGACTGTGGATTGGCCTGGAAATATATCTGGACAGCACAATACTGCTGACAATAGTGGCCGCCAGAACAATCAAGAGCAGCGCCGCTAACAGCACCAGGCAGTCCTTCAGTCTCTCCTCTACCAGCTCATCTACAAAGCTTACCGCCACAATCCGCCAGGAACTTCCTGTTCTGGTCCGTATGGTATAAATAAGGCCGATCTCTTCGTAGCTTCCATCCGGCCTGGCTGCCATCCTTTCTGTATCTTCTTTCTTCAGCCCTGCAAAAATCAGCTGCTGCTGAGGGTGATAGATGATAGTTCCATCCTCATCCATAATAAAACAGTACCCGTGATTTCCTACGCCCACTGCATCTACATAACTGGCAATTTGAGAAAAACGGGAATCCAGCACTACAATCCGCTCTGTCCCGTCTTTCTCCCTGATTCTGGTGGAGATAGACACTACCCAGGGGTACTCATTTAAAAGCAGGCTTTCCACATGAGGCCTGGATATCACAATTTCACCCAGCTGCGGTATCTCTCCGCTGTCAAAAGAAAGATTGGCAAGCGCGTCCTTCTTAAATACCTTATTTCCTGTCCAGGCTCCTGTCAATTCTCCAGTCTCCGGATCGTAGCTGGTGATAGCGGTCACATCAGAACGGATATCCGCCATATGATTCAAATCTACATCCCTGACCGGCTCCTCCTCCAAAAAAAAGCCTTCAATTAATCTTAAGGACTTACTGATATCATCCATGTAGTTATTCACAATTTTCTCTACCTGGACAGCCGCCTGATCGCTGGAGGTCTTTACATTCTGAATCATGGAAGCCCGGTAGGTCGTAGCAAACACCACGATTCCTGCTAACAGAGAGAACACAACCATAGACACCACCAGAATCGTCATAATCCCCGAACTGGTAAGTCCTATCTCCCGTTCTCTTCTTTTCATCTGCCTGTACTCCTTCTCCCATTTTTTGCTCATCCCTGTGTTTCCTCCTGGCTGAGCCGACGGCGCAGCATATTCGGCGACACTCCCTCATACTTTTTAAAGCAGTAGCTGAAATAGTGCTGATCGTTATAACCGCAGGTTTCTGAAACCTCCCTGATTTTCATTGCTGTGTTGAGAAGAAGCGTCTTTGCCGCCTCCATTCTCTTTTGTGTCAGATAATCCACAAAACTTTTTCCAGTTCGCTTTTTAATCAGAGAACTGAGGTAATTAGGGCTGACTCCAATCTCTGTGCTGGCTGACATCAGGGAAAGATCTGCCTTAAAATAGTTGTCTTCAATATGCCGGATGGCCTTATCGCAGATATCCATACTGCTCTTTGTCTTCTGCTCTGAGATCCTGTCCCTGGCTGTCATGCAGAAATTGACAAAATGATCTGCCGCATCCTTCAAAGAACTGTCTAAAAATACCATCTGCTGCATAAATGGATCTGATTTCAGAGCCGCTGCATCTGACTCGGCAGATACAGAATACATAATCCGGCAGACACAGGATAAAATCTCTACCAGCATAAAATTGACCTTTTCCCTGGAGTTGTTCTCATCCCTCAGATGGCTGAATACCTCCCACAGATACTCCTCCAGCTCCTCCCTGGAGCCGCCCCGGATTTTTTCTTCGATGCTGGCCACTACCTTCATCACATAATCCATATCCACGCCCGAAAATGGCTCTTCATCCGTAATATACCGGACTCCCCCTTTTTTACTTCTGCTGGCATACCGCATGGCGTTCACTGCGTCTCTGTACCCTTCTGAAAGCTCTGAAAAGCCATTTAAGATCCGGCTGGCTCCCACGCTGCACTTCAGATTCAGAATACGGTCGGAACTTTGGACAATATCGTCTGCCAGAATATGGAGATACTTGTCAAAAGAGGCAGGTGTAGCCCATAATACGGACACAATCCGATCCTCCAGAAAGAAGCTTTCATATTTAATATATTTCTTTAAAATACTGTCAATGGAATGCACATGGCTGTGATCGGTACAGTTGGTTCCATTTTCATCCCAGAAGGCGACCGATATGACCAGATAGCGGATATTTTCACTCTCCGGCCGGATCATGCCGCAGGCTTTAGCCTGGCTGCAGAGCCGTTCCTCTCTCTCCGGGCTGAAGTTTGTCTGAAAGCTGTCAAGCAGCAGAGGAAGCAAAAATTCTGAAATTCCCAGCTCGTTTTTTCTTCTCTGGGCAAACTCTGAGAATAAATGATCAATCTTCTGTTTGATCTGGATCAGGTTCTCCGTTAAATCTGCCATGGATATAGGCTTCAGCATATAGCTGATAATATTATACTGGATCGCCTGCTGGGCATAGGAAAAATCGTCAAAGCCGCTCAAAAATGCAATCTGCGTGGCCGGGCGGATTTCTCTCACCTGCCTGGCCAGCTCCACGCCGGAAATAAACGGCATCCTGATATCTGTAAGCAGCAAATCCGGCTCTTTCT
>CAUCIO010000139.1 GCA_958442925.1 uncultured Clostridium sp.
CCGGACATATCGCTGGCCCTTGCCGCTTCCCAGACCGTACAGCTGACAGGATTTGGAAAAATAGATGGGATTTATTTTGTGTCAAAAGTCCTGCATCGGATTTCTTCCGGTGGAGAATATGAACAGGGACTGAGCCTTTACCGGATAAAGGGAGAGACGCGGACAGAAGAGACGCCTGAAGAGGTTTCAGGGGGACAGGAAAGAGACTACATTGTAAAACGCGGCGATACACTCTGGGATTTGGCAAAGGCTTATTATGGCAGCGGAACCAAGTACACTATCATTTATGATGCGAACCATGAAATAATTGAAGAAGAAGCAAAAAAACGAGGGCGTCAAAGTTCCAATGGAGGGTATTGGATTTATCCAGGGACAGAATTAACCATTCCGTAGGAGGTGGAAAGCGTGAATGAAATCAGAATCGGAAAGGTATCTTTTGTTAATTATGCGGCCGGGACGGTCCGCGTGGTTTATCCAGACAGGAGTGATAAGAGTACAGCGGAGCTTCCTGTGTTCTGCGGATTCGGGAAAGAATACCAAATGCCAGACGTCGGGGATTTGGTATTGGTGGTCCATCTGTCCAATGACAGCAGTATGGGAATTGCCATGGGAAAATTCTGGAACCAGTCCATGGCTCCGAAAAAAAGTGGGGCAGACGTATACTATAAAGAATTCCAGAAAGAAGGCGCAGCATTTTTAGAGGCGGCTGCTGGAATAATGCGGCTTCATGCAGCGTCCCTTATTCTGGAAGACAATTCTGGTTCTATTTCTGTCTCGGAACTTCTTGCAATGAAAAGGAAGGTGGATTCTTTATAATGGCAAAGATAGGCACGTTTGGAAAACTTCGCTTTAAAATCAGTGATAGGGAAGCTCTGATATTTCAAAATATGAAACGGGAGCTGTCGGGAAAGTGGAATCAAATGGAGCGAATCGGCCAGAAGCCTCTGGTATCCTTTGGTGGGCCGGAACTGCAGAAAATTACATTCACGGTTTTCTTAGATGCAGGTCTTGGACTTTCACCCAGGGATTTGTTGGAAGAAATGGAGGAAATGGCAGAACGGGGGACAGCAGAATATCTGATCATTGGCCAGAGGCAGGTGGGCTCTGGACGGTGGGTACTCGTAAAAAGCTCTGAAGCCTGGGACAAGATCCTTAACAAAGGCGAACTGCTCCGGGCAACAGCGGAGTTAACGCTTCAGGAATATGTATAGGAGGCGCTGCATGAAAATTGTAGTACAGACAGGAGACGAGTCATTAAAGAATCAGATGCAGATGCTTCTGGAGACACGGGCCGGTTCCGTGCCGGTGGACAGGGATTTTGGAATCAGCTGGGAATGTCTGGATGAACTGCCGGAGATAGCAGAAAGTTTATTTTATCAGGAAGTATTAAAAAAAGCAGAACGCTATGTTCCGGATGTTCGAATCCGAAAAGCTTCGTTTCGGGCAGATGAAACAGGACTTATGACGGCGGTAATCGAATGTGAAAGGAGGAGGGAATGAGCACGACAGTAAAAGAACGCCTGGAACAATATCCAGAAATTTCATTTATTGAAGGCATTTCGTTTGAGGCTTTTTTATCCGATCTGCTGAAGACATACCAGGAACGCTACAGAGAGCTGACGGGAAAGGAGGCAGAACTACCGGAAGCAGATCCAATCCGATTAATATTGTACAGCTGTTCTGTGCTCCTCTATCAGGGGATGCAGTATATTGACAAGGCTGGAAAAATGGGGCTGTTAAAGTACAGCAGCGGCGAGTTCCTGGATAATCTGGCAGCTTTGAAAAAGGTAGAGCGCAATCCGGCAAAACAGGCAAAAACAGTTCTGCGTTTTACGCTGTCAGCAGCGCAGCAGCAGGTCATCGGAATCCCGAAAGGAACCCGGGTAAAGGGACGGGATTTATTCTTTGCAACAGAGGAATATGGAGAAATTCAAGCTGGAGAGATGTCTGCGGAGATCCCGGCATCCTGCCTCACGCCAGGAGAGGAAGGAAACGGCTTTTTACCTGGAGAACTCCACGCACTGGTAGATCCGGTCAACTACATAGGCACAGTAGCGAATACAACGACAACTGCAGGGGGAGAAGACAGGGAAAAGGATGAATCATTGGCAGAACGAATTTATCTGTCTCCTTCTTCTTATTCGACGGCTGGGCCGGAAGACGCCTACCGCTATTGGGTAATGACAAAAAGCAGCGAAATTTTAGACTGCAAAATCTACTCGGAGAATCCTGGAGAAGTAGACATTTATGTGATGATGCAAGATGGAAAACTGCCGGATGAAGGTTTTCTGAAAGAACTGGAACAGTATTTATCGGATGACAGCCGAAGGCCGCTGACTGATTTGGTTAAAGTAAAGTCTCCAGAGGAGGTAAAATACCAGATTGACGCGACCTACTATATTAAATCTTCGGATCGGGATATGTCAGAGGAAATAAAAAAGAAAGCAGAGGGTGCTTGCCAGTCCTATATCGCCTGGCAGCAGTCGGCTATCGCAAGAGACATCAATCCTTCCAGGTTGATGTATGAGCTGATGCAGGCAGGCATCAAATGGGCGGAGATAAGAAGTCCGGCTTTTGCAGAGGTTACAGGCGCGAAAGTAGCGAAAGCAGAAAGGGTCAATTTGGTTTATGGAGGGCTTCAGGATGATTAATTTCAGTGAGGCTGACTTATTATCTGTTCTTCCGGAACATTTGGAACAAGTACAGACAGAGGCACTTAGTGCAGCTGTAAAGCAGGGCTTGCAGAAACTTCAGACATACAGCAGAGCAGCGTCTGTATACGCAGCTATCCCAGAGCTTCCTGACGCGATATTAAATTTACTGGCTGTTGAATTGCGAACACAGTATTACAATTCAGAGGATCCGAGAGGCCGACGGGAAAAAATGGTAGAACAGACGATTGCTTGGTATCTACGAGGCGGAACAGGCTCTGTTCTCACGGAATATCTGGGAGCTTTGTATCAGGGAGGCCGCCTGGAAGAATGGTATCAGTATGGAGGCAATCCATATTTTTTTAAAGCAATGATTGATCTGGCTCTGGATGACGAAATAGAAACAGGTACGGGAGAGAAAATTGCGGAACGGATTCGGGCTTATAAAAATGTGCGTTCCTGGCTGGAAGAACTGGCGTTTCATATCGGTATACAGGTTCCTGTACCTATCGAATATGGGAATAAGATCCGGTTCTTTTCTGACTTCTATCCTCGTTTTAATCTGGCAGTTTTAAAGTTAGACGGACGGTGGAAGCTGGACGGCGGCCGAAAATTAAACGGATACGACAGTAACGAGACGCTGGATTTTTATCCGGTGGCTATGAGCGTTATAGTGCCAGTTACAGTTCCGGTTCAGACAGAGCTGTCCTGCAGATATCAAATGACAGCAATGGAGACTGTGAAAGCAGAAAGTGTATTAAAGGTGCAGGCTGGGGTGGCTGAAACTGTAAGGGCAGAGCAGAGAGCGTCTTTCCAGATGGCAGCGTCAGAATTAGCGCAGGCGGCGTTATCTGGCAGCTGTTTTAAAATGATGGCAGAAGAGAACGTAAAGGCAGAAGCTGCGCTGAATATATGCACTGAAGCGGCAGAGAATGTGAGAATGGAACAGAGGCTGACCTGTCAGTCAGGGGCAGAGGTTTCTGTACTGCAGGCAGAAGCTTTTATGTATAAAAAGAACATGCTGAACGGCTCCTGGAAGCTGAATGGCAGCCGGAAGCTGGACGGCGGTCGGTATAATTTGTAAACGGTTAAGGCCGGGAAAGGATAAAAATATGGCAAGCAATAAAGGTGTAATTACAGTAACAGGCAGGAAAAAGCTTTGTATGGCACACGCAGGAGACGGCAGTCTCCCTAAAATCGCCAAGATGGTGTGGGGAGATGGCGGCGTGGATGATCAGGGGGTTCCTAAGGAGACTACCGGCACGGAGGTAGGACTTTATAATAAACTCCTGGAAAAAGAGATAGAGGGTTACAGTTATGTGAATGAAGAGAAGACCACCTGCAGGTATAAAGCCACTTTGGAAAAAGGGGAATTGACAGGAAAAGAAATTTCAGAGATGGGACTTCTGGACGCTGACGGTGATCTGATTGCCTATCGTACCTTTACAAGGAAAGGGAAGGATGAGGATATCCCCCAGGAGTACGATATGGATGAGATTTTTTAATGGAGGTACAGCATGGGAAATTTTGAAATTCAGGATCCGCCAATATTTCAGACGGAGATTACAAAATGGAGCCGGGAAACGGATGCGGATGGCGATGAAATGGGCCGGGATATGGAAAAGGTATTTAATAATACCATATATAACAAAGCTATGATAGAGCGGGAAAGGCACGTGACGGAAGTGCTGCTTACGGCGGTTGACTGGCAGGAGGAAAATGGTCTGTACATACAGACGATATCCGTACCAGGAACTGAGGAAGATATGGATCCGGTACTGTACAGTGCTTTGGCCGATGAAGCGGATGCGGAAGCCAGGAAAGCTTATAAAAAAGCTTTTGGAATTATTTCATCTGGCAGCGGAATCGTTCGGGCCGGGACGGCCACATTTAAAGTTGATAAAAAACCAGCTACAGACTGTATGGTGGGCTTGAGAGGAGTGTAAGCTATGGGAAAGATTTGGATGCCAGGCGGAGGAGGCGGTGGAGCTTCCAGTGATGATTGTACGCTGATGAGAGCTGCTATGCCGAAAGGTTTGACGGCAGTGACGGCAGACTCCGATGATGAGGCTTTGGAGGGAACTCTGGATACAGAGACAACATTGTCAGATTCGCAGGCCCTGAGCGGCCAGACATACCTGAAGTTTAACCCTCAGACGAAGCTCTTTGAGAAGCGGACTGGAGGCATGGCCAATAAGGGAGCCTGGACCGGCAGTGTAGCCATGAATGGTTCCATTACGATCCCAGCAGGCTTTCATAACGGCTCCGGTAATGTGAAGGGGCCGGTCATTACAAACCGAGGAAACTACGGCGGCACAGGAAACAGCCGTGGAAATGATACATCCGGCAAACGGATGTGGGTGAAAGTACCGGGCGGATATTACAACGAAAATGCGCAGGTATTCCTAAACTGGAGCGACATCTGTTCGATGGCAGGGCTAACGGCGGACAAGCTTAAAAAGGATGTGTCGATAATGGGTATTAGGAACCTATGTAGGAGAAATTCCTGAGACCTATTATATTTGGACTGGAAGTTCTTGGAGCATTAAAGGTCCCAGTATGACGCTTACCTGGGCTGATACTTCCGGCGGGAAAATACCATATAGCGCATATGCTTCTGATAACCGTGGCCCTTCAATTGATCGATACTACAATTATCGTGGTAATAATTATACAGCAGGAGGATGTGCGAAAATCAACACAGCTTTTAATCTAACTCCTTACAAATATCTAAAATTTGAAATGACAAGCATAGGAACCTATTCGATTCCCGTATTTGTCGGTGTATCTCAAAACAGTAATTTACAGGGAAATAATTATGCAGCTAAATTTTCCGGAACAGTTCCCAGTGGAGTTCATAGTATTGATATTTCCGGACTGAAAGGAAACTATTATATTTATCTTGGATTTAGTTCCTACACTGCCAATTACAAAGAGTTCGAACATGAATTTGGTCCAGACAGATTATATTTAACTACAGCTTAAGAGTTTTTCGAAATGATGTTATTTATGACTAATTCGATGAAAGCTTAACTTGGCGCATATAAACACTGACACTGTAAGTTGTGGTACTGCCTGCATTGAATTTTATCCCAGCATATAAAAAATATTTTCCTTTGAGAGAGGAAATATCTAGTTTAAATGTCGTTATACTACTTGCAAAACTAGCTGAAAAAGATTTTGCAAAATTGAATGAGGTTAAAGAGGGATTTGTACTAAGCCCCACATAAATAGTAAAATTATGATATTTTTCTGTATTTCCGAATTCGATGTTTCCACTTAAATAATTATAATCGTCTAATAATAAAGCGGGATCATTTCTACCAATACAAAAATGGGCATTAGATGGATAGCAAGAAACCCAATCACCTGAAGAATAGGAGCCGTTTGTCCCAGCTGTTTTAGCCAAATTGAGTTTTAAATCTGCCAACTGTATATAAGGTTCTACAGTTCCT
>CAUCIO010000140.1 GCA_958442925.1 uncultured Clostridium sp.
AGCAAGAGCAGAATCTTCCGTTAAGATTTCTTCTATTGCCGTAATTACCGGTGCCTTGCTGAATGTAGTTTTAGATCCAGTTTTTATGTTTGACTGGGGATTAAATATGGGCGTAGAAGGTGCTTCTTTAGCAACCACTGTTTCTCAGTTTGTAACATTTTTTATTATGACATGGTTTTATGCCAGTGGCCGTTCTATTATCAAAATTAAGAAAAAGTCTTTCCGCCCAAGCTGGGGCTTGATTAAAACAGTAGCTGTTATCGGAATACCTACAGCAGTGATCCAGATTTGTCTGTCTGTTGCAGCTTCTTTAACAAATATTGCTGCCTCCGGACTGCCTCAGTCCGATGAAATCATTGCTGCTTACGGTGTTGTTCAAAGATTGATTTTGATTGGCTGCTATATTGTCATGGGATTCATGCAAGGCTATCAGCCAGTTGCCTCATTTGCTTTTGGTGCTAAAAACGAAAAACGCTTCCATGAGTCGGTACGTTTTGCCCTGAAAGGTTCATTACTTTTAACAATTTTCGTTGAACTGATCTATGTTTTGCTTTCTGCACCGTTGATTTCATTATTTAATCAAAATCCGGTTATCATAGATTATGGAAAATGGCTGCTGATTTCACAAGTTGCTCTTTACCCGGCTTTTGGATTGTGTTACATGATGACGATTACCTATCAAACAATTGGCGATTCCCGATATGGATTATTCCTTTCATTTATCCGCCAGGGATTGTTTTATATTCCATTCATCCTGACACTGCCAAGATTTTTTGGGGTGAAAGGAATCTATTTTTCCCAACCGGCAGCCGATATATTGACAATACTCGTTTGCGTATGCTCAATCAAATCAATGAAACGGATTGCATCGGAAAATATGGTGCAAAATTAGGCATCAAAAAGTACGAACCCAGAAAGTGTAAGTATAAAAATTCGTACCAGTTTAGAATCGGAGAAACAAGATGTTTAGATTAAGAAAAGTAACTGACTATTTTTCAGATACAGAAATTATATTATGGTGCAGTTCGGTTATGCTGATTATTTTTTCATTTTTTACATTTGACAGAAATAATTATCTAACCTTTTTAGCTTCCATATTAGGTGTAACATCACTTATTTTTAATGCAAAAGGAAATCCTATAGGACAATTTTTAATGATTATTTTTAGTTTTCTATATGGTTTGATTTCTTTTACATTTCAATACTATGGAGAAATGATAACCTATTTGGGCATGACAATGCCTATGGCTGTTTTTGCATTAATATCGTGGTTGAAAAATCCGTACAATGGAAATAAAGCGGAAGTTAAAGTGAATAAAATTTTCAAAAAAGAAATTATCGTTATGTGGGGCTTAACACTTTTTGTAACATTGATATTTTACTTTATTCTGTCCAGTTTCCATACAGCAAATATTGTGCCGAGTACAATATCTGTTACTACCAGTTTTGTAGCTGTTTACTTAACCTTCAGAAGAAGCTCGGGATTTGCTATTGCATATGCAGCAAATGATCTTGTCTTGATCATTTTATGGATTTTAGCAAGTGCAGAAGACATAAAATATCTTTCTGTAGTTGTATGCTTTTGTGCTTTTTTTGTAAATGATTTATATGTCTTTTTAAGCTGGAAAAAAATGGAGAAACGGCAGGCCTGCAATATATAAAAGACCGTTTTCAGCTATATACTGATTTGTAACAAAATACAAGGAGTTTTGAGAATGGGGCAGCATTCCCACGAATACCACCCCAGCTATTGACACAGAACCCTTTTTAATAAAATCCATTCATAAATACAGCGATTCCAATTCCCAGCACTGCCCCTGCAAATACCTGCAGAGGAGTATGGCCTACATACTCCTTCAGCCGTTCCTGCAGTACCATCGTATCCAGCTTCAGGGGATTCTCGAACAGGAGATGGTTCAGCACCTTCGCCTGCTTGCCTGTCTCCTGGCGGACACCAATTGCATCATACATTACCACCATGGCAAAAAGGAAGCTGATAGCAAATTCAAAGCTTCCAAAGCCATAGCAGAAGGCGGAGGCCGTAGTCAGAGCGCATACGGTGGAGGAATGGGAGCTGGGCATTCCTCCTGAACCGGTCAGCCGCTCTGGATTAAAGGACTTATTCAGGGCAATGTCTATAATCGTTTTTAACACCTGTGCCGTCACCCAGCCGATGACGCCGCTCATCAGCACCTGGTTTCCTGTTATTTCCTGATAAATGGTCATTCTTCTCTCCTGTATCGGTCCAAGCCCGTTCTAATATCCAATCAGCCAGTCGTAAAGCTCCTGGTATTTGAGCGCAGAGCTGTCCCAGGAGAAATCTGCCGCCATTGCCCGGTCGATAATCTTGTTCCACTCCCGTTTTCTGTTATAGAATACATGCTTTGCATAGCGGATCGTGTCCAGCATCTCATGGGCGTTGTAATTGGCAAAAGAAAATCCGGTTCCTGTGCCCTCATACTCATTATAGGGCCATACTGTGTCCTTCAGGCCGCCTGTCTCTCTGACAATCGGAACTGTACCGTAACGCAGCGCCATCAGCTGGCTCAAACCGCAGGGCTCGAACAGGGACGGCATAAGAAAGGCATCGCAGGCCGCATAAACCTTATGGGACATCTCCTCAGAATAATAGATATTGGCGGAAACGCGGCCATTGTACTTCCAGTCATAATGGCGGAACATATTTTCATATTTCTCATCGCCGGTTCCCAGCACTACCAACTGTACATCATCAGTGCAGATCTCGTCCATCACGCACTGAATCAGGTCAAATCCCTTCTGATCCGTCAGACGTGAAACAATGCCGATCATAAACTTCTTATCATCCTGTTCCAGTCCCAGCTGCTGCTGAAGGGCTCTCTTATTCTTTACTTTTTCCTTGCGGAAGGTTCGCGCACTGTAGTTCTGAACAATCAGCGGATCTGTCTCCGGGTTGAAGTCACCATAGTCAATTCCATTGACAATGCCTCGCAGGCTGCCTGCTCTGGCCCGCATCAGACCATCCAGTCCCTCTCCATAGAAAGGTGTCTTAATCTCCTCGGCATAGGTACTGCTCACCGTAGTAATGGCGTCAGCATACACAAGCCCGCCCTTTAACATGTTTCCGTCCTTGTACGCTTCCAGCTTGTCAGGGGTGAAGTAGTAGTCCGGAAGTCCGGAAAGGCGCTGAATTGTCTTCACATCCCAGACACCCTGGAATTTCAGATTGTGGATGGTCATTACAGACTTCATGTTCCGGAAGAATTCTCCATCGTGGAATTTATCTTTTAAGAATACGGGGATCAGACCTGTCTGCCAGTCGTGACAGTGCACCACATCCGGCTGAAAGCCGATCACAGGCAGGCTGGAGAGAGCTGCCCGTGAGAAGAATGCAAACTTCTCCAGGTCGCAGTACCAGTCTCCATAAGGCTTGGAACCGCAGAAATAGCTCTCATTATCAATGAAGTAAAAGGTAATTCCCTCATAGACATACTCAAGAATTCCTACATAACGGCTCTGTCCCAAATAATCCATGTAGAAATGATTCAGATATTTCATGTCGTTTCGGAAGGATTCCTTGATGCAGAGATACTTGGGGATCATAACCCTCACGTCAAAATACTCCTTATCAAAGCATTTCGGCAGGGATCCCACTACATCCGCCAGCCCTCCTGTCTTAATAAAAGGAACCGCTTCTGAAGCTATAAAAAGAATTTTTTTCATTCTGCTACCTCCCATGCATTACATTGCCGGACAAATCGCCAAGCAAATCCCCCTTTGTCCAGATTATAAGATTATTATACAATAAATTTGTGCATTTAGAAAGGCAGTATTATAATTTTTAGGAAATCCGTTTGTAATCCAGGCGGATTTTATCAGCTATCAGGGCAATAAACTCGGAATTGGTCGGCTTGCCCTTTCCAGTGCTGACTGTGTAGCCGAACAGATCGTTAATTGTGTCCATCTCTCCTCTGTTCCAGGCCACCTCAATTGCGTGGCGAATGGCCCGCTCTACCCGGCTCGGTGTGGTATCATGCTTTTTTGCAATGGTTGGATACAGAATCTTTGTCACAGAAGTCAGCATTTCCTGATCGCTGACAGAAATAATGATGGCATCTCTTAAATACTGATATCCCTTGATATGAGCTGGAATTCCTATTTCATGAAGCATCTGAGTCACATCGTTTTCCAGGTTCTGCTCCATATATTCTGCTTTATTGACATAAGGCTTCACTCTTCTGCTTCCTGACAGCATCGTAGTTTTGTTCTTATATCCAGTCAGACGGCGCAGCTTGTCGAGAATAATCTCTCTTGTGAAGGGTTTCATAATATAATAACTGGCTCCCAGCTTAAAGGCTTCTGCTGTCAGATTCTCACTTCCTGCGGCTGTAACCATAATAAAAGAGGTGCTGTCCTTCATTTCCGAATTGCTCTTAATCTTTTCCATTACGGAAATTCCGTCCATTCCCGGCATGACAATATCCATTAAAACGACATCTGGTCTGGTTTTCATAATCATGTTGTATGCTTCGTTGCCATTATCTGCCTTTCCTACGACATGGTAATCCTTTTCTCCCTCCAGTATTTCGCCAAGCAGCTCCAAAGTCTGCCTGTTATCATCTGCAATCGCAATATTTAATTCTGCCATGCTTCATACTCCTCCTGATTTGTTTCTCTGTAAATTATAATCTGGTAAAAACTGCCATTCAATGAGATTATAACGCAATTTTCGACATATGGATATTTCTGCTTCCTTCGATTTATCTGTTTTATCCTCCATTTCCCCGGCTTTCTGCTGAAAACCACATTTTGAATGTGAATAAAAAACAGCGTTTTTTTGTCGAAAAGTTTTTTCACTGGACTGTTTTCTGAGACGGGATCTGGCGTCCCTCGTGGTCGATAGAGAACTGCTCCTTACAGATCAGCTGGGAAATGGGAACCAGATCATAGCCTTTTTCCTGAAGCCCTGTAATCACCGCTTCCAGAGCCTCCGGCGTGTATTTGGCCCCGTTGTGCATAAGAATAATCGAGCCATTTCCCAGGTGTTTGTGGTTTACTACCTTATCTACAATTGCATCTGCTCCGTAGTCCTTCCAGTCCAGACTGTCAATGTCCCATTGAATCGGATAGTAGCCCATACTGTCGGCTACGGCTACTACTTTATCATCATAATCTCCGTAAGGCGGGCGAAATAACGCCATATCCTGTCCTGTCAGCTCTTTGACCCGATCGTGAACCTTCTGAATTTCCGCACGGATCTCCTCCTCGCCCAGCTGGCTCATATTTTTATGATTCTCACTGTGATTACCCAGATCGTGCCCCTGGCTGGCTATGTATTTCACATCCTCCGGGTATCTCTCCACCCAGCCTCCTGTCATAAAAAATGTGACCTTTACATTGTGCTTTGCCAGAATCTCCATCAGCTGCCTGGTATCCTCATTCCCCCAGGCTGCGTCAAAAGACAGAGCTGCCTGGGGCTTCTCTGTCTGTACACAGTAGATAGGAAGCTTCCTGTCCTTCACCTGATAATCCCTACCTCCCGCCGCCTGGGAGGAGGCGAACACGCTTTCCGAAGAAGCCGGAGCCAGAGCCGCCCGTTCATAGAGCTTCGCCATACATCCAATGGAAAGAAGAGCTAAAAAAATCCAGAACAGGGCATTTTCCTGCAGACAGACGTGCTTTCGTTTCAATTTAAAAAATTTCATGTTTTTCCTCAAACTGAAGCTGTTACCACCAGTTTACGCAGCAGGAAGCGGCGGTAGAACAAAGGAGGAGGCAGAGAAAACTGTCAGCGCTGTCCTTCCTTTTCCTCTGAATCTTTCGCATCATCCCGGTACAGCTGGTAAATCAGCTCTGCGTCTGCATCAGGCCCCTGATTTTCAATCAAGCGGTAAAGTCTCTCGATATCTTCCGGCTTCTCCTCCAGGGCCTCTGCTGATTCCTCCAGAGTTTTTCCACTCTGCACCTTTCGCCTGAGAATTTCAATGAAAGCCAGACACTGGCCCTCCGCTTTGCCCTCTATCTTTCCTTCTATTTTTCCTTCTATT
>CAUCIO010000141.1 GCA_958442925.1 uncultured Clostridium sp.
GTATACACCTTTTCACTGGTGGCCAGATAGGAACCGTTCCGATCCACAATATCTCCCCGTCTGTAGGGAATGGTTCTGCTGTCATAATCCTGATGGGACAGAACTATCTGGGTATAATCCTCATTGTTTTTCTGTACTGTAATGTAGAGAAGAACGATAAGAGCAATTAAAGCCAGCATCATTGCCAAAACGGCAATGACCAGCTTTTCCTGCATGTATCTTCTGAATGGCTGCTTGTTACTTGTGCTCTGGGATGTCTTCATACTGTCTTACATACTCGCTTTCTGTTTTATCGTACAGAAGAATCTGGTCTTTATTTGCATAGACCATTCCCAGCTCTTTTGTAGCGACATCATAAATGTAATCCAGATCCACGTAAGTATTAATGCTCGTCTCCAGCGCATCGTTCTCAGCCCGCAGTGCCTCCACCTCCTGCTCCAGTTTCTCAATATTTCCCAGCCGGGAGGTGATTGAGGAACGGAGAGCCAGATACTGCATACAGATGACAAGAGTAACAATAGCTGCGAGAGTCAGAGCCATCACATAAGGCGCATCCATCTGCAGAGCCTTCTCCCTGTTCCGCCTTACCATATGGCTGCGCCTGAGCTGTTCCTCAGCCCTCTTTTTTCTCTGAGCTGCCTCACGGCTGCCCGTCTGGCCCTTCTGAGCCGGATTTACTTTTCTGACGGTGCTCCCGTCCGTATATGTATCATACGCATGATGCCTTTTTGCAGCCATAGCTCCTCCTCCTTCTATTACAGGCCGTCTGCCTAACTGCGCCTGCCTGCTTTTTCAAACACTCTCAGCTTAGCGCTCTTTGATCTGGTATTAGCGGTCAGTTCCTCCTCAGAAGGAAGTACCGGCTTTCGTGTCACCACTCGTCCCCTGCTCTTTCTGCCGCACATACACACCGGAAAGTCCGGCGGACAGATACAGGGATTTTCGTTCTCTCTGAACTTATTCTTTACAATCCTGTCCTCCAGAGAATGGAACGTAATAATCGACAGACGTCCCCCTGGATTCAGCAGATCAATCATTGTATCAATGGACTGTTCCAGCACCTGAAGTTCCCGGTTCAGTTCAATGCGGAGCGCCTGAAACGTCCGCTTGGACGGATGGCCGCCAGTAGCTCTTACCTTGGCTGGAATCGCCGCCTTGATAATCTCTGTCAGTTCTCCTGCCGTCTCTATCTCCTTCTCCTGTCTGGCCTTCACAATATGCTTCGCAATATTCTTGGCGAAGCGATCCTCGCCATAATCCCTGATGATGCGATACAGCTCCATCTCACTGTATCCGTTCACAATATCCTTCGCAGTCTGAGAATTTCTCTGATCCATACGCATATCGAGAGGAGCATCGTCCTCCCGGTAGGTAAAACCTCTGTCAGCTGTGTCGAGCTGATAGGATGAAACCCCCAAATCCAGATAAATCCCGTCAACTCCCCATATTCCCTGGGACTCCAAAGCGTCCTTGATATTCTCGTAATTCGTCCGGATCACTGTAACCCGGTCTCCATATTCTTTCAGTCTCTCTCCAGCCGCCGCAATCGCGTCTGCATCCTGATCAAGGCCAATCAGTCTTCCCTGTTCTCCCAGTCGGCTCAGCACCAGGGAGGCATGGCCTCCCCCTCCAAGGGTTCCGTCTACATAAATGCCGTCAGGCCTGATATTCAGGCTGTCCACCGTCTCGTACAGGAGGACAGACGTGTGTGAAAAAATCATATCCCAAGTCCCTCCATATTTTCGGCGATCTCTTCCATGTCGTCATAGACATTCTTGCTTTCCCAGAGTTCCCGGTTCCATATCTCAATTCTGCTTCCTACTCCCGCCAGGATGACTTCTCTTTCAAGTTTTGCAAAATCCCTCAGCACAGCAGGTATCAGAATTCTTCCCTGCCTGTCCGCCTCACAGTCGGAGGCTCCTGCCAGGAAGAAACGGGCAAATTTTCTGGCATTTTGATTCGTCAGAGGCAAGGCTCTCAGCTTCTCTTCAAAGGCAGCCCATTCAGAATTGTCATACACAAATAAACAGCCGTCGAGTCCCTTTGTCACGACAAACTCATCTCCCAGCTGCTCTCTGAACTTCGAGGGCATAATCAGACGCCCTTTCCCATCGATTGTATGGCTGTACTCTCCTTTGAACATAGAACCACCTGCTGGCTGCCCGTCTGGCTTTCGCCAGGCTGCCACACAGCCCCACTTTCTGCCACTTTCCACCACTTTATGTTATAATACTAGTACATACGCAGGAAAATAGCAAGGCATTTTTCAAAAAAATTATGTAAATTAAAAGCTGGAAACCAGAGTTTTTCGCACTATAAAACAGGCGCTGCCATTTTGGCAGCGCCTGTGCGTCAATATCCTGCTACAATATACTGATTCAGCAGCTGATCCAGCTCTACGCTGTAGCGGTAAATTTTCCTGAATTCCTCCCGCTGTTCAATACACTGATCCATCTTTTTCCGAATTTTTTCGATTTGTTCCACTAACTCCTCTTTCGCATTTGCCATCGCTATTCTCCTTTGATCCCTGCTTTTAACTTTGATCGTTTCCAGATGATGACGGCTGATGCTGCAGCCACTAAAACCATGGACAGAGCCTGGGATACCGGAATTCCTGTGCCGAAAAATAAAAGCTGATCCGTTCTGAGCCCCTCGATCCACGCACGGCCAAGTCCGTATCCCAAAAGATACATCCACAGGATTTCTCCATCAAATTTTTTTCTTTTGCGATACCACAGCAGGAAAACAAGGACTCCCAGATTCCAGAGAGATTCGTAGAGAAACGTAGGATGAACCTGAATGTACTCCACTCCATGTTCCACAATTCTGCGGTCTAACAGCTCCTGGGAGATCATAGACGGATTGACCAGAGACATTTTAAGCCTCATAGCCAGAAGGCTGTCAGTATAGCCTCCAAACGCCTCACAGTTAAAGAAATTTCCCCAGCGTCCGATAATCTGCCCTGTAATCAGTCCAATGCACCCTGTGTCTGCCATTGAGAAAAATGAAATCTTCCGGACTCTTGTAAACACAATAAGAGTTAAAACCGCGCCAATAATTCCGCCGTAGATCGCCAGACCGCCTCCCCGCAGATTCAAAATCTCAATCGGATTATCTCTGTAAAGCTCCCAGTCAAAGATAACATAGTAAAGTCTGGCTCCTATAATGGAGAAAATAACCGCGTAAAGCGCGAAATCCAGATAAAGTTCCGGATCCTGCCCCCTCCTTCGGGCGTCTCTCTGTGCCACATAAAGCCCGGCCAGCATTCCAACTCCAATGATCATCCCATAAAAAGCGATTTCAAAGCCTCCTATTGATACACTGTTCCTCAAATGCTCAATCGTTATACCAAGATGCACAAAGCTTACATCTGCGCCTTCTGTCATATAAGTTCTCCTTTCGATGCAACTTTTATTTTAAGTCACGTTTCAACAAAAATCAAACACATTCTCTCGACATTCTGTTCTCTTTTTCGACATGGAATTGTATTTTTTCCCTTTTTTATCCAATTCCCTTGTACACAATTCCCAGAATAAAGACAACAATGGTAAGGGGAACATACATGTACTTGGCCAGACCTCCAAACCAGGCTGGTACGGGAGTCGTCCTTCCCTCGGAAAGTTCTTCCCTGATTTTCTTATATCCAAACAGATAATAGATGGAAACTGCGCCCAGCACAGCTCCAAAAGGCACAACCATAATGGTAATAAAGTCCATCCATTTTCCTACAAGCGGCTCTGGCTCTAGGAAGATGCCGACACTCAGGCAAAGTCCCCCGCAAAGGGCTACAGCCAGTCGGCGCGGGATCTGGAACCGATGCTGCCAGCTCTCAATCACCGCCTCAAACATGTTAATCAGAGACGTAATTCCCGCGAACACAACCGACAGAAAGAAAATAACCGCAAAAATCTGTCCCATCGGCATCTGTGAAAAAATTTTAGGAATCGTGATAAACATTAAGGACGGACCTGCTCCTGGCTCAATGCCAAATGCAAAGACTGCCGGCATAATAGCCAGGGCAGAAAGCAGAGCCGCAACTGTGTCAAACACAGCCGTCCGCATGGACGCGCCGATAATATCTGCATTTTTATTTAAGTAGGAGCCATAGACAATCATGCCCGAGCCTGTAATGGACAGGGAGAAAAATGCCTGTCCCATAGCCATAACCCACGTGTCCACATTTTTCAGCTGATCCCATTTTGGAACAAACAGAAAACGGTAACCGTTTTCCGCCCCTTCTAAAAAGCCAACCCTTACTGCCAGGGCAGCGAACAGAATAAAAAAGACCGGCATCATAATCCGATTAGCTTTCTCAATCTGGGCTGCTGAACCAGTCAGAAGAATTGTCACTGTGATCAGCACAACTGCCAGATGCCACGGAAGGCTTCCAAAGCTTCCTGTAGCCTGGGCAAAATACTCTGCGGAATCTGCAGCCAGAATCGTTCCTGTCAGAGAACCTCCCAGAGAGCGGAGTACCCAGCCAATAATAATAGAGTAGCCGATGGCAATTCCCAGAGAGCCAATCAGAGGAATCCAGCCGATTAGTTTTCCTGTCGTCCTCTTCCAGGCCGGAGCTGCCTTATCATCTCCTCCCCAGCAGAGCTCATAGGAGCCAAGGGTTCCTGTTCTCGCCCTTCTTCCAATGGCAAACTCTGCTGACAGCCCTGTCAGGCCGAACAGCACAATAAAAAAAATGTACGGCACCAGAAATGCCGCTCCCCCGTATTGCCCAAGGCGGTATGGGAACATCCAGATATTTCCCAGACCCACCGCCGAACCTACGCAGGCCAGTACAAAGCCCAGCGAACTGCTGAAGCTTCCGTTTTTGTGACTCATCTAACTTCCTCCTTTGCTACTCCGCTTTAAATCATTAAATCGCGCGAGGCAGTTCAAAACACCTCGATTTCTTATCTTAATATATCACGAAAAGAAAAGCAAACCTTTTTAGCCTTGAATTCAGAAAAACCTGTCATATAATGATGATAATCTGTATCTCATCCTGCAACCCCTTATTTTATGCGGGTTAAGAGGCATACCGTCTCCACATTTCCCGTAGACGGGAACATATCTACACAGCAGGCCTTCTCCACCTGGTAACCCCGTGCCGTGAGAATCTCCAGATCTCTGGCCAGGCTGGTAGGCTTGCAGGACACATACACCATCTGATCCGCGCCGAAATCTATGATTTTTTCAATAGCCTTAGGGTGGATGCCGTCTCTAGGCGGATCCAATACAATGAAATCCGGCTTGTCTTTCAGCTCTCCCACGACCTTTAACACGTCGCCTGCGATAAATTCACAGTTTGACAGGCCATTCAGGCTGGCATTCATCTTAGCTGCCTCCACAGCCTCCTCCACAATCTCCACTCCCACAACCTTCTCTGCTACAGGTGCCAGAATCTGGGCAATAGTGCCGGTTCCACTGTAAAGATCGAATACTACTTTTCCGTCTACGCCTCCCACATACTCCCTCGTCTTCTCGTAGAGCACCTCGGCTCCCAGAGAATTCGTCTGAAAGAAGGAGAAAGGAGAAATTCTGAATTTCAGTCCCAGCAGTTCTTCGTAGAAGAAATCGGTTCCAAACAGGATTTCTGTTCCCTCGTCTTTCACTGCATCAGCCAGCGTATCATTCTTTGTATGGAGAATTCCAGCCATAGTTCCCTCTAGGGAAAGCTCCAGAAGCCTGTCTTTCCACTGAGCCAGCAGTTCTTCCTCCGTGCCGTTCCAGCCTTTTGTTTTTAAAAGGTCTGTCTGCGTTGTGGTAATTAAATCAATCAGGATTTCCCCTGTCTTTACGGCTCTCCTCACCAGAAGATGGCGCAGATATCCTGTTTTCTGCATTTTTTTGTAAAATGGAATCTGCTTTTCCTCAAAAAACTCCTTGGTGCAGAGAAGAATTTTCGTAAAGTCCTCATTGACAATCCTGCACTCCCCCACTGTCACCACATCGTAAAAGCTGCCTCTCTTATGCATTC
>CAUCIO010000142.1 GCA_958442925.1 uncultured Clostridium sp.
TCTGTCAATGGCGTTTACAGCAGTGATGTTTGTCATTGCCCAGACTGTACCCCACTATTTTGTCCAGATCTTTACAAGGGATCCGGAATATGTGGAGCTGACTGTGAGGGCGATCCGGATCTTTACTCTGGGAATTATTCCTCTGGCAGTCCAGTATGAGATTGTGGACGGCTACACAGGCATGGGAATCGCGCCGATAGCAATTTCCCTGTCAACGGTGAGAAAAACCCTGTATCTTCTGGGCGTTGTCTTGATTCCTATGTTCTTCAGCGTGGAGGCAGTGTTCTATACAGAGCCGATTTCTGATTTTCTGGGAACGGCAGTGAGCATTACCGTGTATCTGATGACTATGAAGAAAATTTTAAGGCGCAGGGAAAATGGGGAGCTGTAGGAGACTCCTTTGGAGTGCGGATTTGAGCTGACGCAAGTCGCAGAGCCTTATCCGCCGGAGAATATGGGAAGTCCAGACTAGGGCAGGAGTCCCTGCTCCTGGTAGAAACGTTCAGCTCCTGGGTGGAGCGGTATGGGAAGTTCACTGTACATGAAGCCGTCTTCAGACATAGGCTTCAGGAGAACCTGTTTTTTTCCAAGGGGCTCTCGTCTGGAATAGAGGATAGAAGTCAGCTCATAGACCAGCTCTTCATCCAGGCTGTCGTCCACACAGATTAGGCATTTCACGCCAAAGGAGTCTATATCTTCCGCTTGTCCCTCATAGGTTCCGGCAGGAATTCTGGTCGGATAATAGAAGTTGTTTTCAGACAGAATCTGGTTCAGTTCGCTGGCTGTGTACTTTAAAAGTCTTGACGGAGTCTGGACAGAAAGATTATACAGCCCTTCTATGGGAGTTCCGGCAAAGCCGTGAACAGCGTCCAGAGTACCTTTTAAAACCTCCTCCGCTCCGTAGCCAATGCCTCCCCGTGTTTCAATTTCTGTGTTTTCCCGGGTTATGTCAAACATGTCGAAGACAATGCGGGCGGAGAGATCCGTGTTGGATGCCTCTGGACCTACAGAGACGCGTTTTCCTTTCAGATCATGCACATAAAACAGGGAAGAAGAGTTCAGAGCCATCCAGTTGGAAATACTGGAATAGACAGCTCCGATAGTTCGAAGTCCTGTCTGAGGGTCAGTTGAAAATTCGTGAGTTCCATGAAAGGCCGCATAGGCCGCATCACCGCTGACAAGGCCCAGATCAATCTGTCCGTCGCTCAGCATCTGGATGTTGGTGTAGGAGCCGTTGGAGGCGCATATATTAACATGGATATGGTGGGAGGTGGTTTCAATGGCCTCGGCGATGGCCTCGCCGGCTGGGTACATGCTTCCTCCGCTGTCGGCTGTCCCGATAGTGAGAACAGTGATCGCGCCGGCCGACGGTTCCGTACTGCTGGAGAGGGAAGCGGAACGGCCAGTCAGCGAGCAGGAGCAGAGAAGCAGAGCCGCGGTAAAGATACCTATGGCAGTGCGGGCAGATATAAACCTGGGATGTCTCGGATGGTTCAATGGGGTCCTCCTGTTTTTATGGCAGAACGGTTATGAAAAATAGATTTTTTCTGATCTGCTGTAAGGTGAAATATTATTCATAATTATAACATAAAATTAACATTCAGAAAAGGAAAAACGGGATTCAGGATAAATATTATGTAATTTCCTGTGAAGACAAAGGAAAAAGCAGAAAAAAGAGAATCAGGGAATCGCGTCGAAGTCAAAAGGAGCGCCCGCAGCCATACAGACGGCCGCGGGCGCTCCTCTATCTAGTGACGATATCAGACAGAATATGGATTCAATATTTATTTCCCTATGATTCCCCCGAAAACAGAGAGGAAAATCGGATTGTAGATGTCATCAATGATGACGGCGAAAGATGGGTACAGTACCCATGCAACATTATGCCAGCCATAGACATCCATAACCGCCTTCTCGTTTGCAACGGCATTCGGGCCGGAGCCACAGCCCCATCCGCAGTTTCCGGCAGCCATGACTGCAGCGCCGTAATTGCGTCCGAACATATTGTAGGAGATAAAGATAGCAAACAGGGCCATTAATACTGCCTGAACAAGAAGGATAATTCCCATCTGTCCCGCAACAGGAGCCAGAGCCGTAATATCAATAGTCATCAGAACCAGGGCCAGATAGAGCTCGAGGAACATGTGCTCGATAGCATCTACCTCAGGCGTGTAGAATTTGATATTCATAGCCTCCATCACATTTCTCGCAATAGCGCCGGCAAAGAGGCAGCCGATGAATTTCGGCATCTCGATCATAGGAATGTTGTCGAGGATGCAGTAGATCGGCATTCCGAGAGCGGCAATCAGCAGACACATGGCAAACATGGAAATCATGCGGCTGTTATTTAACGGGATTACTTCGCCTGTCTTTGCGGATTCCGGCTTGTCGTTGGGGTCAGCTTTTAATTTGTGGTGTGTGATCAGGAAGGCAGCCACAGGACCGCCGATTAAGGAACCCATGATATTTCCGCAGGTTCCTGCTGCCACGCCGATGGTAGTGGCGTTGGGGGCTCCCCACTCCTCGAAGATCGCACCGAAAGCGGATGCAGTTCCCACACCGCCGGACATGGATGCGGAAGAGCACTGAAGGGCTAACAGTGGGTGAAGGCCGATGGCATTTCCCACCAGTACGCCGACAATATCCTGCAAGGTGATTAAAAGACATGCGGCGACGGCAATCATGATGCACAGTTTGCCTCCGGCATGTTTAATCATTTTCAGGCTGAAACCGAAGCCGACGCACAGGAAAAACAGGTTCTGACAGAGATCCTGCATGATTTTCGTATCAAAGGAGACGCCGATAATTCCTGCGCCTTTGATGACAGACACGATGATGGAAAAGATGATTCCTGACACAACAGGAGCGGGGATTGCATACTTGCGCAGAAGCGCAGAATGTGCAACGATCGCGCGGCCTGCAAAGATAACGATGGCCGCGAAGCCCAGGGTGGTCAGATACTCGAACTTGAATGACGCCATAGCGCCGTCGGCAGCGGGAGTATATGTACCGAAATAGCTTAAAATAGCTTCCATAAACAACAGTTTCCTCCGTTTCTTTAATATTATAAATATGTTAAATATTTATAAATAAAGTATAAAGAAACAGAAAACGAAAGTCAATTTATGTAATTAATGACAGGTTTTTGTAACTAAAGTACATGGCAGGAGCAGGTATATTTGATGGAAGGCCGACCGCCGGTCTGATAATCCACGGAGCTTATAATCTCCCCCATCTCCAGCATATAGTTCACGTAACGGCGGATGGTAATGCGGGACAGGCATACCTGTTCGGCAATCTGCTCGCTGGAAAAGAACTCTCCGGGCCGGTTTTGCAGGAAATTCCGGATCAGATTCAGTGTGGTTTCGCTTAAGCCCTTGGCAAGTTCCGTCTGAAAGGAGGGGGAGGACGGCTGCGCATGAGAGAGCAGCCTGTCAATCTCTGCCTGATTTAGCTCAGGAGAGCCGTCCAGGCAGCTTCTGGTCTGCGCAAAGCGGGAGAGGGCCTGGCGAAATCTTGACCGTTCAAAGGGCTTAACCAGATAGTCCAGCACGCCTCGGGAGAGCAGCTCCTGGACAATGGCAGAGTCGCTGGCAGAGGTGACCATGATAACAGAGGGCGCCTTTCCCATGCTGTGCAGCCGGTCAATAAATTCTTTTCCGGTCATCAGCGGCATGTAGTAGTCCAGGATAATCAGATCCGCCTCCTCTCTGCTCAGCCAGGAAAGCGCATCCTGACCGGATTTAAAGATCTGTTTTACAGAAAAGGAGGGCTCCAACTCCACATACTGGCGGTTGATGGAAGCCACCATTGGATCATCCTCTACGATAATTACTGAATACATGTTTCGTTCTCCTTCCGTGTGAAGGCGAGGGTTATTACCGTTCCCTCCCCTTCCTCTGTCTCAATGGTAAGTTCGCCGCCGCGGCGGGCGGCAATTTCCTTTATCAGGAACAGACCGAGGCCTCTGTTGTCTCCCTTTGTGGAAATACCTTTGTCGCAGATACGCCCCGCCAGCTCCCTGCAGATACCCCGCCCTGTGTCCTCGCAGACAATCAGGTTAAAATCCCTCCGGCAGAAAAGGGAGAGTTTGATTTCCTTTATGGCCCTGTGTGCATTGGCTGGGTCTGCCAGCTCCTCCACGGCATTTTCCAGGAGATTTCCCACTGCAGTAATCATTTCCTCGCTGGGAATCAGCAAATCGTGCTCCAGGCAGATACTATCAGGAGAGAGGGACAGGCGGATGCCAAGCTCCGCCGCGTGCATCATTTTTCCGATAATCAGGGCACAGATGGAAGATACGCGGATGCGCTCGGCAGTTTCTCTGACTGCCTGGCTGGATACAAGGCTGCTGTTCATGATAAAGGTGATAGCCTTTTTTGTTTCTCCTGTCTGCAGATATCCCAGGATGACGTGGAGCTTGTTCATAAACTCATGGTTGAAGGCACGCAGCGTATCCAGGGTTGCGCGGGTTCCGGACAGCTCGTCCGACATTCTGAGCATCTCAGTCCTGTCGTTCAGAACCATGAGGACGCCCTTTACAGAATCCTTTTTTATTATGGGAATTGCCTTAATAAGAAGAGTGCGGCTGCCCACATTGGTAATCAGGCTGGAGACGGAGAAATGGGATGTATCTGCCCTATTCCGGAGAGCGTCCCTGGACAGCAGGCTGGAACAGTCTGTATCCGGAAACAGTGCAGACAGCTGTTTTTCTTCCAGACTGTCAGGCATGCATCCGCTGCAGAGCAGATCGGCTGCCGCCTGATTGGCAAACAGCACCCTGCCGGAGGGATCGGCGGCTACGAGCCCTTCCTCCAGGGAGCCGAGAACGGTATCCTGACGGATGCAGATGTCTAAAAGCTCCTCAGGTTCGTGGCCCATCAGCCTTCCCCGGAGCAGAACCACAACGCCTCTTGAGAGAAACAGGCTTACAAGAAGCATAAAAGCCAGCACTGTCAAATACAGAGCCATAATGCGCTTCTGGCTGTCAGACAGGTGGGCGGTAAAAACGGAGGCCATCACATACCCGATGATGGCTCCCGAGTCATCCTGAATGGAGTGAAAGGCGCGGCGCTGGGTGCCGAGAGAGCCGTAGCCGATGGTAATATAGGGCGGGCTTCCGGCCAGGGCCGCCGCCTCGTCTCCTTCTGTGACCGTTTCACCGGTAGTATTGCGATCAGTGTGGTAAAAGCGCAGTCCGTTTTTGTCACAGATGAGCACCACGTTCAGGTTGGCCGTGTTGCTGCACAGGGAGTCGAGATCCTTCCTGACGGAATCAGAGGGATAACCCATTTGGAGCATGTCGATCACCTGAGGCATGGAAGCGATGTAGGCGGCAAGTCCGCTGATAGTGGAGTCCACCTCTTTTCTCTGCCTGGTAATATCATAGTACATGGTAATGCCGAGGGAAAGCAGCAGGAGAACTGCAGAGACGGCAAAAAAGCTGCGGGAGAGAGTCGTCTCCAGAGTGGACTTTTTTTGCTTCTTACAGGTATTGCCGTGAGTCTTCCCAGCGGAATTTTTCATTCTGTAAAGATTTAAAATACGGAAATTCACTTGTTTCACATCCTGTTTTTCAGAGTATAGGTATAATTTACCCGCCAGTTAGAGATGATATAAATTATATAGAAAAGGAAGCAGGGATGCAACACAAAAAGGAAGCAGCAGTTCCTTGACACAGATACTGTATAAAAGCAGGTAAAAGGGCGGTGTAAATTTTATAAAAGTTCAAAAAACCCCTTGCTATTTCTGGAAGAATTAGGTACAATACAAAGTAGGTTGATTATTATTTAACAATCCTATTAACTAACCATCATGAAATAAAATTCTTAGGAGGAATGAAATCATGGCAGTAAAAGTTGCAATTAATGGTTTTGGACGTATCGGTCGTCTTGCAT
>CAUCIO010000143.1 GCA_958442925.1 uncultured Clostridium sp.
CTTGACAAAAGAAAATTTGTTTTGTATAGTTGAGTCATCATATGACTGACGGAAGTGGAATAAACCACATGAAGTATGATTTTAAAAAGCCGACCGTCTGGGCACTCTGCCTGGAGGTCTGGCTTTTTTTGTTTGATATTCTTAAAACAACTCTGACAGCCAGTTCATCCAGACAGCCATATTATCTGTTTTTCATTCGTATTTTCATTCATTGCCACTCAAGGAGGATATCATACCATGACAATGGGGCGCATTCATTCCTGGGAATCCATGGGGCTGGTAGACGGCCCTGGTATCCGCACTGTTATTTTTCTGCAGGGATGCCGTTTAAGATGCCAATACTGCCATAATCCTGATACCTGGGAGATAAACGGCAGGGCAGAGACGAAAACGCCGGAGGAAATTATAGCTGTTCTCAACCGGTTCAAGCCTTACTACGGCAGTACCGGAGGCGTCACCTTCTCCGGCGGAGAGCCTCTTCTTCAGAAAGACTTTTTAGCCGAGACTCTGGCTCTGTGCAAAGAGCAGGGCATCCACACCTGCCTGGATACAGCCGGTTATGGAAACGGCGGTTATGAGGATATCCTGAAACATACGGATCTGGTGCTGTTTGACGTTAAGCACTACACCAGGGAAGGGTATCTGAATATTACCGGCCAGCCCATGGATGAAAGCCTTCGTTTTCTCCAGGCGGTACAGGAATTTAACATACCTGTCTGGATTCGCCATGTGGCAGTTCCGGGACTTACAGACAGCAGAGAACATCTTATGGGGCTGTTTGAAGCAGTCAAACAGATTAAAAACGTGCAAAAGGTAGAACTTCTGCCTTATCATGTGCTGGGTGTTCCCAAATACAAAGCCATGGGAATTCCCTACAGGCTGGAACAGGTTCCGCCAAAAGATGCTTCCGAACTGGAACAATGGCAGAACCTGATGAATGAATATTTTCAGAACTAAACAGACAACAACACTGGTAAAATGTCTTTAGGCGAAAGGAGACTGCAAACATGAGTATCGATGTAAACTGCACTGCATGGAAAGGATTTAAGACAGGAGAGTGGCGTCACGTAGTAAACGTAAGAAATTTTATTCAGAAAAACTATACGCCCTATGCAGGAAATGATGAATTTCTGACAGGAACTACTGAAAAAACGAAAAAGGTATGGGAAAAAGCCCACGCCCTGATTCTGGAAGAAGTAAAAAAAGGCATCATTGATGTAGATACGACTGTTGTTTCCGGAATTGATAATTTTGCTCCCGGCTATATTGATAAAGAAAATGAGGTAATTGTCGGACTTCAGACAGATGCTCCTTTAAAGCGAATTGTCAATCCCTTCGGCGGCATGAGAATGGCTAAAAGCGCACTGGAGCAGTATGGCTATGAACTGGATCCCGAAGTGGAAAAGCACTTCAATTTATACAGGAAAACCCACAATGACGGCGTATTTGACGCTTATCCGGAACGGGTCAGAAAAGCCAGAACCGCAGGACTTTTAACCGGTCTTCCGGACGCATACGGACGGGGACGCATTGTAGGCGACTACCGCCGTGTTCCTCTCTATGGAACTGACTTTTTAATTGAATCAAAAAAAGAGGACATCAAACTGCTTGACGGTCCCATGACAGATGAAAGAATCCGTCTTCTGGAAGATGTCAGCGAGCAGATCCGCGCTCTCCAGAAAATGGCCGATATGGCAGCGCGGTATGGATGCGATATCACAAAGCCTGCTGAAAATGCCCGTGAAGCGGTTCAGAATCTGTACATGGCATATCTGGCAGGTATTAAGGAGAACAACGGAGCAGCCACAAGCCTTGGACGTACAGCAACATTCCTTGATATCTATATCCAGCGCGATCTGGAGGCAGGCATCCTGGACGAGGCTGGAGCCCAGGAGCTGATTGACCAGTTTATTATCAAGCTTCGTCTTGTACGCCATCTGCGTACCCCTGAATACAACGAACTGTTTGGCGGAGATCCTACCTGGGTGACAGAAAGCCTCGGCGGCATGGGAGTAGACGGACGCACTCTGGTCACAAAAAATTCCTTCCGCTATATCCATACTCTGACAAACCTGGGCACTGCGCCGGAGCCAAACCTGACAGTGCTGTGGAGCCAGAATCTGCCGGAGGCATTTAAAAATTACTGCTCCCTCATGAGTATTGATACTGATTCCATCCAGTATGAAAATGACGATCTGATGCGCCCCATGTACGGGGATGATTACTGTATCGCCTGCTGCGTATCAGCCATGGCAGTCGGAAAACAGATGCAGTTTTTCGGAGCCAGGGCCAATCTGGCTAAAAGCCTTCTGTACGCTATTAACGGCGGTATAGATGAGCGCAAGGGAATCCAGGTTATCCCTGATATTGAGAAAAATACAGATGCGGTTCTGGACTATGCCCACGTTCTGGCAGATTACAAGAAAACCCTGGCCTATGTTGCAGAACTCTATGTAGATACCATTAACATTATTCATTTTATGCATGATAAATACGCCTACGAAGCCAGCCAGATGGCACTTCACGATACCTGGGTAGAACGGCTTGCCGCCTTTGGCGTATCCGGTCTTTCTGTAGCCGTTGACTCTCTGTCTGCCATTAAATTTGCCAAGGTAACTCCTGTGCGGAACGAAGAGGGAATCGCTGTAGACTTTAAGGTAGAGGGAGACTTCCCTAAATATGGCAATGACGATGATCGGGCAGATGACATTGCGGTAGAGCTTGTGTCTTTCTTCTCAGCAGAGCTAAAAAAACATGCCCTGTATAGAAATGCCATCCACACTCTGTCTGCTCTTACCATTACCAGCAACGTTATGTACGGCAAAAAGACAGGAACTACCCCTGACGGAAGAAAATCAGGCGAACCCTTTGCTCCAGGAGCCAACCCAATGCACGGACGCGATACCCATGGTGCTTTAGCTTCCCTGAACTCAGTTGCAAAGCTTCCCTACCGGGCAGTCTGCCAGGACGGCGTATCCAATACCTTCTCTATCACTCCATCTGCCCTTGGAAAAACAGAAGGAGAGAGAATTAAAAACCTGGTTATGATTCTGGACGGATACTTTATTCAGGGCGCTCATCACCTGAATGTAAATGTAATGAACCGGCAGCTTTTAATTGATGCCATGGAACATCCGGAGCAGTATCCGACTCTGACGATCCGCGTTTCCGGATACGCAGTTAATTTCAGCAGACTGAGCCGGGAGCAGCAGCTGGAGGTCATTAAACGTACCTTCCACGAAAGCATGTAGTTTTGGTAAGATGTGAAATCAATTTGAACTAAAATAAATTTTATTTCTGAAAATGATTGACAGACTCAGACCTTAGTGCTATTCTGAAGACAATTAAATGAATACAAAGGCTGTGACGAAGACAGAGTCGGTAAAATGTTTTACAGAGAGTCGGGGATGCTGGAATCCCGATAAACATCATCTGAAATCTCTTATCACTTCTGAGCTGAAATTCCGAAACGCTTTTACAGCAGGAGTAAGAATTTTCGTGTTGGCTACGTTAGTGTCTAGGGCTTGTTGGAGCCTAAAGAGAGGCAGAATTTTGATTCTGCAATTTGAGTGGTACCGCGGGGTATTGATTTAATTATCAGGACTCGTCTCAAGGAAATCCTTGAGACGGGTCTTTATTTTTTTCATGGAAACATTAATTTCTTTTGAGGAGGAGAAGAAAATGAATTTGTCACGAAGAAAAATGTTACTGGTAAGCTTTATGCTGTTCTCTCTGTTCTTTGGAGCAGGCAACCTGATTTTCCCGCCGTTTTTAGGCCAGAATGCAGGGGCAGCAGCCGTTCCCGCACTTCTGGGCTTTTTGCTGACAGCTGTGGTGCTTCCGGTTCTCGGCGTTATTGTTGTCGCACGTTTTAACGGCCTGGACTGTCTGGCCAATCAGGTAGGAAAGAAATTTTCCGTTGTCTTTACTATTTTAATTTATCTTTCTATCGGACCTGGACTGGGCATCCCAAGAGCCGCATCCGTACCATTTGAAATGGCTGTAGCCCCCTACCTGCCGGCGGGATCTGATATTAAGCTTTTCATGGTTCTGTATTCGTTTGTATTTTTCTTACTGGCTTTCTGGCTGTGTATGAATCCTGGAAAGCTGGTCAAACGAATTGGAAGCTTCTTAACTCCAAGCCTGTTATGTCTGCTCAGCATACTGTTTTTCAGCTTTCTTTTCAGGGGAAAAATCGACGTGGCAGCTCCTCAGGCTGCATATGAAATGCCGTTTTTCAAGGGCTTCTCGGAAGGATACCAGACCATGGATACCATCGCGGCCCTTAACTTTGGACTGGTGATTGCCATTACCCTCGATTCCTTTGGCTTAAAGGAAAAAAAGGATGTTATGAAGCATACCGTGTATGCCGGTGTCTTTGCAGGTTCTATCCTGGCGCTTGTCTACATCATGCTGACCTATATGGGAATGTGCAGTTCCGGTGTGTACGCTGTGCAGGAAAACGGTGCATGGACTCTGCGCCATATTGTTTCTCAGCTTTTTGGTGAATTTGGAGCTATTATCCTGGCAGCTATTTTCTCCTTAGCCTGCCTTACCACCTGTGTGGGACTGATCAATTCCATCTCACAGTTCTTTTCAAAACAGTTTAAGTTTTTTGGATACAGACAGTGGGTGATTGTTATTACCGTTTTCTCGTTCCTGGTCTGCAATCTGGGACTGAATGCAATCCTGAGTATTTCCATTCCTGTACTCGATGCGATTTATCCTGTATCTATCGTGCTGATTCTTCTGGGCCTGTCTCACCAGGTGTGGGAGTCAAACAGGTATGTTTATCCTATGGTTGTTGCAGGCGTAAGCTGCATCAGTGTGATTTATGCACTCGATAATGCCGGTGCTCCTCTGGGATTCCTCTCAGATTTATGCCACTCCCTGCCTTTATACGATGCCGGTTTCTGCTGGGTAAGCGCAGCACTTATTATGCTGATACTGAGCTTTGCTGTAAACGCAGTCATGAACAGCCGTTCAGCAGCCTGCTCAGAAAGTTAGAATTAAATCTGCATAGGGGAAAAGAGGCTTGCTTCTTTTCAAAATATCACCTATAATGATTCAGTATTATCCATATAAAAATCAATTAGAAATGCAGGTAAAATAAAAGTTTATGAGAAAATTAGCGTTAAGTGATGAAATACTTTTAAGCGTTCAGCAGCCTGCCCGCTACATCGGCGGGGAAGTGAATATGGTGAAAAAGGATCCGGCAGGAAAGATCCGCTTCGCCATGGCTTTCCCGGATGTCTACGAGCTGGGCATGTCCCATCTGGGAATCCAGATTCTCTACGATATGTTTAACAAAAGAGAGGACGTCTATTGTGAGCGTGTCTACTCCCCGTGGATGGATCTGGATCAGATTATGCGTGAAAAACAGATCCCGCTATTTGCCCTGGAGTCTCAGGATCCCATTAAGAACTTTGACTTTTTAGGTATCACTCTCCAGTATGAAATGTGCTATACCAACGTGCTTCAGCTTCTGGATCTGGCTCAGATTCCTCTCCACGCCTGTGACAGGACAGAAGAGGATCCTATTGTAATCGGAGGCGGCCCCTGCACCTACAATCCAGAACCTATCGCTGAATTCTTCGACCTTTTCTACATGGGAGAGGGAGAGGTGGTTTACTTTGAGCTTTTAGACCGCTACAAGGAAAATCAGGCGAAAGGAGGCAGCAGGAGAGAATTCTTAGAACTGGCAGCGGAAATTCCAGGCATCTATGTGCCTGCCTTTTACGATATCCTTTATAAAGAAGATGGAACCATTGAGCGGATGGTTCCCAATAATCCCCATGCAAAAGAAACGGTCTCCAAACAGCTGGTAATGGAAATGAACGATACCTACTATCCGGAACAGCCTGTTGTTCCCTTCATTAAGGCAACACAGGACAG
>CAUCIO010000144.1 GCA_958442925.1 uncultured Clostridium sp.
TTAAAGAACAGCAGCAGCGGTAAAGCCGTTCCTTTACCTCCTGTTCCAGATACTCCTGTTCCGGAGAATCGGAGGAGGAAAGCAGGGAAAAGTATTCGTCCTCTGTGGGAACGGTTCGTCTGCCTGCCCGCTTGATCCAGTCTAAACATTTGTTAGTCGCTATTTTGCAGAGCCACGCTTTGGCATGAGCGCCGTCGAACATGGCCATGCTTTTGTAGGCGGAGAGGAAAGTGTCCTGGGTCAAATCTTCTGCGTCAAAATAATTTTCCGTATATTTATAGCAGATAGAAAAAATCAGATTCTGGTACTGGTCAATGTATTCTTCCAGCTGTTTTTCCGCATTGATAAAACCGCCTCCTTTCCGCCGGCCTCCTGCATATAAATGGTGATGCCTTTCACAGATTAGAACGAAGCAGAGAGGAAGATTACTTCAGAGTGGCAGAAAAATGTGAAAAATGCAGCCCCATGCCTTTATTAAGGACTGTAGCACAGAACGGAAGAAAAGACAAGATTTCCCTTGCCGCCCTGGCGAAGCAGGGAGTATAATAAGAAAAAACAGTTCGCAGAAGGAGGAAGGAACATGGATCACAGTTATAAAGCAGCAGCGCTGAAGATTTCCAAAGAGCAGAAGGAGGAACTGATAAGACGGGCGTTTGAGGTTCTTCCAGACGCCTATGCGCCCTATTCTCATTTTCATGTGGCAGCGGCTCTCCTGTGCCGTGACGGATCAGTTTATACAGGCTGTAATGTGGAGAATGCTTCCTATCCGGCCGGTATCTGCGCAGAGCGCAGCGCGTTTTCAGCGGCAGTCAGCGGAAGGAAGCGGCAGTTTGACGCGATTGCCATTGTAGGAGGGCGAGACGGAAAAGCAGAGGATTACTGCGCTCCCTGCGGAATCTGCCGCCAGGTTATGCGGGAATTTGTCCGTCCGGACGAATTTGTGATTCTCTTAGCCAAGTCGCCTTCAGAATACCGGGAGTATACCTTGAGCCAGCTCCTGCCGGAAAGCTTCGGGCCGGAAAATCTGGAGAACGCCTGACAGCAGCCATCCAGGATAGGAAAAAATGGAACTTGAAAAACTGCCTCAAGTGTTGTATAATGGCTTTACAACAAAAGAAAGTAATTCCTGGGATGTTCGATAACTCTTACTTTTTTTGAACCTACATTTGACATAACGGGATTCCGATATTTTTAAACGGATGTCAGGCCTCCTTGAGTGGAAGGCAGATGTTTAAGTGAGGTTGCCCACCTGGCGCGGCTAGGAGTCAATTTGGTAAGAGCCGGCATTTTGGGGTTACTAATGAAAAAAGCAGCGAGAAATCGCTGCTTTCTTTATTTCATAGGAAAGTCCTATGAAATAAAAAAACGCTCCGCGAGGATCGCCATGCGGCGAAAAGGAATTTTGTGGGCGTTTCTTGCAAAAGCAGGTAAGGTTCGCTATACTGTACAGAAGAGAAACCAGAAATTCATGTAATTTTTTGGAGGAATGACTAGATTATGAAAGACAACAACGCAAAACGGTATATTTACTGGGGACTTACAGCTGTCTGCGTCATTGCTGTGTGCATTGTATTCTGGTACTGCATCAGGGAATGGAAGCAGGTAAGCGGTTTTTTAGGAAAACTGCGTTCCATAGCAGCGCCGATTATCTACGGAGGAATCCTGGCCTATCTGATCAGCCCGGTTTATAACCGGGTGTCTGAGGCAGGGCTGAAATTTTTGTCCGGCAGGATGAAGAGTGAAAAACACAGACAGACTATTGCCAAGTCCATGGGAACCATTGCCAGCCTGTTTGTGATTCTGGCGGTAGTGTCAGGACTGATTCAGCTGATTATCCCCCAGGTTCTGGACAGCTTAAGAGGAATTCAGGAATCGTTCCCTGTCTATCTTCAAAATCTGTATGCCTGGATTCAGAAGCTGTTAGCTGATAACCGGGAGATTGAGACCATCGTTATCCAGAATATTCAGACGGCGGTGGATCTGACAGAGGGATGGCTTCAGAACGCCTTTACGCGGTTTGATATGAAACGCCTTCTGGATTTTCTGACAGGCGTTTCAAGCAGTTTGTTCGTGCTGTTTAACTTTGTAAAGAACTGGCTGATTGGCCTGATAGTCATGGTCTATCTGCTGAATATTAAAGACCATCTGATTACCCAGGCGAAAAAAATCGTATATGGATGCTTAAGCGTCCGCTGGGCCAATCATGTGATTGAGGAGATGCGGTTTGTCCACAGGATGTTCGGCGGCTTTATCATCGGAAAGATTCTGGACTCTCTGATCATCGGAATAATCTGCTTTATAGGCACAAGCCTTCTGAACATTCCGTATGCCCTTTTAATCAGCGTGATTGTGGGGGTGACGAATGTGATCCCGTTTTTTGGTCCATTTATCGGAGCGATTCCAAGCGGAATTCTGGTGCTGCTGGTGAGTCCTGTCCAGTGCCTGATTCTGCTGATATGGATCCTGGTTCTGCAGCAGTTTGACGGAAATATTCTGGGGCCGAAAATTCTTGGAAACTCTACTGGACTGGCAAGCTTCTGGGTGCTGTTTTCCATCCTGATTTTCGGAGGCCTGTTCGGATTTGTGGGAATGATTATTGCAGTTCCCGGTTTTGCTGTTATTTATGATCTTGTCAACAAGGCGGTTAACCATTCTCTGCGCGTGAAGAGGCTGTCGTTAAAGACCGCAGATTATGAGAGGCTTGATTATATTGATGAGGAGAAGAAGACTTATATTAAGTCGAAAGAGTAGTACGGCTGTGCCGGACAGCACGCCGCAGCAGAGAATAGGAGAATCCATGAAGTCAAAGAAAATGCTTTACTGGACCGGCGCCATTGCCGCCGCTGTAGTCCTGCTGATGATCCTGATTGTAACGCTTGATAAAAACGGCAATTACGTTTCCAGGGCTCTGGCCGGAAAAGCCATGGTTCTGGGAATGACAGACCGGGAAATCTGTGAGAGATGGGGGGATGAAAACGATTCCTTTTTTCCTTCCTCGGCTAAAGGACAGTGGTATGTTAAATACCTGGACTACCTGATTGGAAACAAATACATGGAACTGCCGGAAGAACTGGACAGAGAACATATGGAGGATTTCGCCGCCGGGGCACTGACCTATGGGGAGGCGGCCTCTGTTGCTGAAAAGATAGAAAAAGGACTTTCAAAAGCCTTAAATATTTCCAGGAAAAAGTACGGAGATCCTATGCCTAAGGAGGAGTGGTGGCTGTTTTATGAGACCTTCCTGCAAAAAGCAGATCCGGAGGGGAAGGTTCAGAAAAAAGAGCTGGTACTCTACGGCACGCCTGCCAACGTGGAGGGGGCAGGAACCTGGACTGCCTACACCAGCGAGGGAGCCCTGGAGTTTGAGGGGCTGTCTCTGGACTCCTATATAGACAGGGAGATTCAGGTATGCGTCCGAGGGACGGATATCATCCGAATGGAAAAAGAGATTTCTGATAAGGTGGTGTATAAGAATGCCTGGCTGGTTCCCACAGACGGAAAGATGGAGGTCTATATTGGAGACATTATGCGAAGCTTTCCTATGGAATCAGCAGTGAAAGAGGAGACAGGAGGCGTCCTGGCCGACGTATCTCTCACTGGAGGGAGAATTAAGAAACTTTCGCTGAAAAAGGATGTAATACAGGGAAAGGTGCTGGCAGTCAGGGATAATGCCGTTGAGATCGAGGGCTATGGAAATGTGGCTATCACAGATGATTTTAAGGTATATAAGACTTACGGCACAGTGCGGGAGGCCAGAAAGAAGGATATTTTAGTGGGATATAATATCCAGAATTTCGTGGTGGAGGACAAGAGAATCTGCGCTGCGCTTTTAGTACAGAGCTTTGACGCCAGGAATATCCGGGTACTTCTCATGGATACAGGCTTTAAGTCGATTTTTCACGATACAGTGACGCTGAAATGCCAGGTTCCTATGAAGGTGATTCTGGACGACTATGAATTTACCGTAGAGGCCGGGGAGAAATTTACGGTTTTTGATGGAGATGAGCGGCTGAGACGGGCTGACAGAAGATTTATCGTAGAGCCGGAGGACCCGACCCAATCCATCGAGGTGACTACTCTGGAGAGAGGGCAGGGCACTCCGTCCTACCAGGGGAGCCTGGAGATCAGCCAGGAGAAGGAGGGGCTTTTACTTCTCAATGACCTGGATGTGGAAGACTATCTGACAAAGGTAGTTCCCAGCGAAATGCCGTCCTCCTATGAGATGGAGGCGCTGAAGGCTCAGGCAGTCTGCGCCAGAACTTATGCGTACCGCCAGATTAAGGCTAACGCTTACAGCCAGTACGGCGCTCATGTGGATGACAGCACCAGCTACCAGGTTTACAATAATACAGCTGCCAGCGAGCGAACCGATGCGGCAGTGAAAGAAACCTGTGGCCAGATGGTATTTTATGGGGATCAGGCGGCTGAAACCTATTATTTTTCCACTTCCTGCGGACACACTACAGACGGAACTGTCTGGGGAGCTTCTCAGAGCGCTGTTCCATATCTGAAGGGAGTGTCTTTAACTGATGACAGAACTGTGAGGAAGGAACTGAAGGATAACGATGAGTTTGAGAAGTTTATCAAAGATAAAAAAGTGAAAACCTATGATTCCTCTTTTCCCATGTACCGATGGGAGACGAAATTTACAAACCGGGATTTGGAGAAAAAGGTAAGCGGCATCGGAGAGATTCAGGCAGTATTTGTGACAGAGCGGGGAACGGGAGGAATTGCCAAAAAGCTTAAGATTTACGGAAGCGAGGGTGAGAAGATCATCAGCGGCGAAAGCCAGATTCGAAGTATTCTGGGAAATGAATCCCTGGTTTACCGGAAAAATGACGGGAAGACTCAGACCGGCTGGAGCAGTATGCCAAGCGCTTACATTGCCATTGACGAGACAGCCAGGGATGAAGAAAGCGGCCTCAGAACCTTTACTGTATGGGGCGGAGGCTACGGCCACGGCGTGGGTATGAGCCAGAATGGAGCCCAGCAGATGGCCAGAGAGGGAAACGATTATGAGGACATTCTGACCTTTTTCTATGAGGGGGCAGAGGTAAGAGAAGAAGAGTAGTATAATTATAAGAAGAGGAAACATTTTTCTGCTCCATTTGAAGTCGCAGAAAATGTTTCCTCTTCTTTTTTCTTTTTATTTTCTGTACAGGTAGGCGGGAAGGCCGTCTTCCATAATTCGGGCCGGTTCTCCCTTAATAAGGGGAAGGGCATAGTTTAAAAATTCCGGACTGATATTTGTTCCGTTATCTGTAATCCACTCTCTGGGGAAGGTCTTCTCCTGATTGCAGACATGATTGACATCTGCCAGTGAGCAGGAAAGGCGATATTCACTGCCTGGCTCCCTGACAAAGGCTACCATCATACCGGTAGAACCGCTTAAGGCAGCCTGGACGCCGGCAGAACCTGCCATAGCCGCTTCCTCTATATCTGCGGCAGAGACAGTCATGCCGGAACAGCGCTGGCACACGTTCAGTTCTACGGAACGTACTTTTACATGGAGCTGCTGGCGGACGAAGTTCTCCAGGATTTTTCCGCAGCCTGTCAGCATTTTGTGGCCAAAGGTATCAACCTGGGCTTCATCGGAATATTCACAGATAAATGTTCCGCTGGCATCGGAGATACCCTCTGACACACAGACTACAACATTGGGATTTTTCTTAAAGGCGTCCTCCAGATCCTGTGCAAACTGCTTCAGAGAAAAGTCGGATTCAGGCAGATAGATCAGAAGCGGATTGTCATTTTCATGTTTTCTGGCCAGGATTCCTGAGGCAGTCAGCCACCCGGCATGGCGGCCCATCATCTCTATAATCGTAACGGATTTCTGCTGGTAGACAGAAGCATCTAGGGAAATTTCCCGCACCATGGAAGCTGCGTATTTGGCAG
>CAUCIO010000145.1 GCA_958442925.1 uncultured Clostridium sp.
CTTATTTACGATATCTGCCGCCAGACCGGGATCTGAATCCTGAATGGACAGTTTTAAGATTCGTGTGTCCTTGGGATTTTCTATCTCCAGCTCTTCCTTGAATTCTTCATAGTCATACTCCAGATTCAGGTCTGTAATTACCTTCTCTAACACCGGACGGCTGGTAATCATAACCTTATAGTCCTGTGTCAGCTGGCTTCCTATCTGAAGATCTGCCAGAGAGGTCAGTGTAGTTTCCTTGGAAAGTACGTACATCATGGCTGTGGAGGAATATTTCGGAACAAGTATCAGCTTGCTGTACAGCCCGAATACAGCGCCTCCCACTGCAAATGCCAGAAGAATCCAGAGAATCTTCTTTTTCAGCTCAAAAAACAGTTCCAGCAGATCAATCTCTATTTCATCATCTTCTTCATACTGTGTGTTTCCCATGTAATTTACCCTGCTATCCCTTCTTGTTTATTCAATATACATTCCGGATATTTTTTTACCATCCGGTGTAATTCACTCTTTGGGCAGTGCCGTTTCAGCCATGCCAGGGCTTTCTCTGTCTCAGGCGCCCTTGTGCCTGTATTATGCATATCAGTCCCCAGCAGATGAATATTCCCCTCCAGAATTTGTTTCCGGCACCATCTGGTATGCTTGTTAAACATACTGCCTGTAAGGCTTCTGTAGTTCATCTGAATCAGGTTTCCGGCCTCTCTCAGCTCCTTCAGCTTTCCCTCTTCCCGCAGACAGCTGTAACGTTCTGCATGGGCTACAATGGGAATATATCCGGCTGCCTGAAGCTGTCTCAGTCTCTGATACAGTCTGCCATATGATATACCGGGCAGAAATTCAATCAGAACAAAGCTGCTTTCTGCCATAGTCAGAGCCTTTCCCCTGCGCAGATTATCTACGGCATCTTCTGAATCCATGATCTCCTGGCCTAAAAAAATACCGTATCCTGGATCCAGTTTTTGTGCCTCCTGTCTCAAGATTCCGGTAAATTCTCTAAGCTGTTCAACGTCCTGTCCCTGCCTGTAATGGGGAGTGGCAATGATTGTTCTGATTCCCTGTCTGTATGCCTCCTGGAGCATCTGCCTGGACTCCTCCCATCCGGAAGAGCCGTCATCAACACCTGGAAGGATGTGTGCGTGTACGTCTATGATATTCATAATTTCTGCTTTTCCTGTCAGCTGTCCCTTCTATGTGTCCAGTTTACGACAAAATGAGAATTATGTAGTAAACTGATTTGTAGAATAATGTCAATTTCACCTTTTTTCTGTTTCAGAATACCATGCACTTCATAATAAATCAACCCAAAAGCCACAAAATGTTAAAAAAAGAATAGTTTATACCTTTTATTTAATATATCTATATCCTGAAAGCAGATTTTACAGGAAAATAGTTTTATTTAGAACAATTTGTAATACTACATAATTCTCAATTTGTCGTAACCTGATTCATAGAGAAAATACAGAAAAAAGCCCGCGGTTTATGACAGCCGCAGGCTTTTTTCTATGTAATTACATTCTAGTAGTAAATATCCTCCAGAATCAGCATGTAGTAGTGATCCAGTCCCTCACCTGCAATGGCGAAGTCTGCTGCTACCGGCATATGCTCCTTGGAGAAATCATCTAAGAATTCCTTGCTGAGTACATCCTCTGGCTTTAAGTTATTGTCATGCATATATTTTGCAAGCTCTACCTTAAATTTAGGAATGTAAACGGAAGAAGGCATCGCCCATCCGGACAGTCTTCCTGTCATACCAGCTTCTTTGGACTTCTCTGTGATCATCTCGTTGATCTTGTCATAATTTCCCAGATCATCCTCTGTAATCTCCAGATTCAGAATAGTTGGATAAGACTGGGTTGGTGTCGGGCAGCACTGCTCTGCTACGATGAATTTTAACTTAAATGCCTCGTCCAGAATAACATCGTACATCGGGCAGTTTGTGCCGAAGATATTTGTATCCGGGCCATACTTTTCGATCTGGCGCGGAAGATCCTCTCTGAGGAACTGAAGCATCGGAGCTCTTCCGTTTCCTGTCTGAGGATCTGGTGTTGTAATCTCTACGAATTCCATACCCAGCTTCTCGCAGGTCTCTTTCATCTTATCCCTGCGGATTACCTTGCTCTCAGAAGCCATATGAGTCGGGAAGGAGTAGTGGATAAAAGTCTTAGCTCCCATCTCATGAGCCTTTGTAGCAATTGTCTCACCGCGGCGGTTCCAGTCTGTTGTAATAGAGATATCTACATACTCATTTAACAGCTTCGGATCATCGTTACTTGTAACCATGGTTACAATGTCAGGACGTTTCTCACGGATTGTCTGGAATGCCGGGATAATTCCCTCCATACCACAGTCAAAAATCACGTATTTCATCTCTGGATCATCTGCAAGGCTGGTGATAACGGAAATACATCCCTCTTTGTCAGTGGAAAAGTTCTCCGGAATCGTTTTATGAACGACTAAATCCGGATATTTCTCTACCATCTCCTGCGCGCCGCGGAACTCATCCTCGCTGACTGTAACAGTAGGTGTTACAATACCGATTTTGTACGCCTCGTCAGAAGCGGCCTCTTTTCCCTCTTCTGCTGCCGTCTCTCCTGCCTTGCTCTCCTCAGCTTCTGTCTTCTGCTCTGCTGCAGTGCTCTCCCCCTTTGCATCTGCGCCTGTCTGGGATGAACAGCCTGTCAAAGCGCTGACTGCCAGCGCTGCCGCCAGAAATGCACTTACCAGTTTCTTTCTCATAGCTTCCTCCATTTTGTAATATTTTATTTATTTCATGGGAACTGCTTTTCAAAGCCTCCCCCAGAAACCCCATTGAAATTTTTATTTTCCTGCTGTCTCCTTCTCTGTCCTGAGATTTAACATAATAGCGATTACAATGACGCCGTAAGCCACAAAAGAGCGGAAATACTCTCCTACAGCAGGGTTGTTAAACAGATTCTGGCCTGCCATCGGTGAAGTTACAAACAGGGCATGGAACAGCAGGACTCCCAGAAAGCAATGGCGCATTTTGGCCTTTTTGATGGAAGCGCCTCCCACCAGAATCGCCGCCGCTGCGAAAGTATCCAGTCCCAGATGTCCGGTGTATACGTTAATGGTTCCAAAATCTGCCACAAACAGAATCTGGCTCATGGCCGCAAACAATGTCGATATAATAATGCAGATGGTTCTCACCCGGTCGCTCTTGATTCCCAGCTTTTCTGCTGTATGAAGATCCGTTCCCACTGCTCTTGCAAGAGTTCCCAGCCTGGTGCGCTGAATATAAAACAGCAGCAGGGCAAAGGCTCCGATGAAGATCAGCGGAAGCAGGGAATAGGTCTTTCCGTCAAAATTAAAGGGCAGAACGCTTTTAAACACATCACTGATATTTTTAGCGTCAATCATGCTGCGCACACCGATTCCCCGATCTAACAGAATCTCTTTATTTTTAGGTGCAAAGAACATTCCATAGGCTACCATAAATACAAACTGGTAGATAACAGAGCTTAACTGTCCCACCATAATGGACACAATCATCTCTTTTCCCTTGGCTCTGTTTAAAAGAGCCGCCACCATCCATCCAAACACAACGGACAGTACAAAGCTTAAGGCAATCACAAAGAAAAGAGCGGTTCCGCCTTCCAGCATCAAATCCACAGAGATTACCATGGCTGTCTGGGCCGAAATAGCGCCTACTACGATGGCAAAGTTAAGACCCATTCCGCATGTTACCGGCAAAATCAGGGCCAGGGTAAACAGAATATTCCGGATAAACCGCGTATACACCTCTGAAGCTAAATAAGACAGGCTGATTCCTGCAAACTGAAAGGACAGGACAGCCAGAGCCAGAACAGCGACAGGAACTATATTACGCTTTATGTACTTCATGTCTTGTATCCTTCCTCTCAAAAATAAATGCATATAAAATAATTCCGCTTGTGATAATGGTACGGATAATCTCTGCCATCTCCGGTATCAGAAGGGCATTGGCCACAGGGATGGAGAGCAGATACGTGGTCTGGTATAAAAACGTACCAATCAGAGCGTTCATCACTGTGGCTTTCCTTGGACTGGCTCCGCCGATTACAATAGCGGAAACAGCAGGAAAGCTCATCATAAACGGTCCATCATACAGGTGCAGGATTCCATAGCTCTGTGAATAGACTACAACTCCCACTGCTGCAATCACCGTTGACATGACAATAGCAATGGTACGGTAGCGGTTGACCCGGATGCCTGACAGTCTGGCAAAGGTTTCATTTTCAGCAATCGCTGCAAAAATCATGCCTGTTCTCGTTTTAGAAAAGAGCCAGAGAAAAGCTCCTATTCCAAAGAAAAACAGAAGCAGGCCAATGGGGATCACAACTTCTCCGATTTTCACCTGCCACAGCCGGTCTAAAATCTGTCCGAAATAATTTTCCAGATTAACCTTGGGACGCAGTCCCTGCCCTCCAATGGGATATAGCATCTGCCGGTTGGTAACAGGCACAAAGGTATAAAACAGATTCATTATCGGGATAAAGGAATACCCGGCAAAGGTTCCTACAATCTCCTCATTCAGCTTCAGCCTGTTTAATACTGCCGCGTAAAGAAGACCAAATATAAGAGCTACAGCCATTCCCGCAAATGCAGAGCAGAAGAAACCAGACCAGGAAGTCAGGCGGGCATTCAGGGCAAAAATCATACCCACAAGTCCTGCCGACAGTCCGATGGTCATACCGAAGTTTCTTCCTGCTCCCACATTGATCATGGGAATCAGGGACAGGACGATCACACCGTTCATAGCCCATTTTACCAGGGCATCGCTGACAATTCCCGCCATATCCATGTCGATTCCCACGGCTGTCAGAAGCAGAATACCCATAAATACCAGCATAATCATCTGCGGGGGGTTCAAATATTTTGTTTTCATTTGAGTTCCCTCCCATAGAGAGCCAGAGTCAGTTCCTCCAGGCTCGTATTATTGTTATCAAAAATTTTAAATACCTTTCCCTGGTGCATGACTGCAATTCTGTCACAGATTCGCAAAAGCTCTTCCAGTTCTCCGGAAGCAACCACCAGTGTTGTATGGTATTCTTTGTTGATCTTTAAAAGCCACTCTAAAATCAGTTCCTTGGAGTAGACATCGATTCCCCTTGTAGGTTCTCCAATTAAAAGCAGCTCCGGCTGGAAGGTAATCGCCCGGCTGACGCATACTTTCTGCTGATTTCCGCCGGAAAGCTCCCTCACCTTCTGCTCCGGGCCTCTGCACACAATGTTTAAAAGCTCTATCATCTTCCGGGTGTGTGCATCCACTGCCTTGTGATTCAGCATGGAAAGAGCCGGACATTTCTGAAAACGCAGAAACTCCGGGTGAACCTTTTCTGTACCGAACACCATATTTTCCCAGATAGGACTGTCCAGCAGCAGACTGGCTGAGCTGCGGTCCTCTGAGAGATAATAAATTCTGTTCTGTATCAGCTGCTCTGTATCTCCCCGTCTTAACGTCTTTCCCTGATAAACTGCCTCATACTCTGCCTTTTTCATACCGAACAGTCCGTCTAACAGATCCTCCTGTCCCTGTCCGGCCAATCCGGTAATCCCCAGAACCTCTCCCTGAAATACATCCAGCTGCTGATTATCCGGAAGTCCCCTGTAGGAAAACAGGACCTGGCTTCCTGACTGGGTTTCATGGCGTCTGGCCTTTACGATTTCCCTGCCCACCATATCGTCGGCAAATTTTTCTGCATCGAATTCTTCTTTTTTATAGGTAGAAATCAGTTCTCCGTCACGCAGAACGGAAACACGGTCACATACCTCCATAATCTCATCCAGACGGTGGGAAATAAATAAAACAGCGATTCCCTCTCTGTCGATCTCGCGGATACAGGTTAAAAGTCCTTTTGTCTCTGTAATATTC
>CAUCIO010000146.1 GCA_958442925.1 uncultured Clostridium sp.
AAGCAGGCATTCCCTCTATGCCACGGGAACCACAGGAAGACTGATAGAGGAGGTTACAAATCTGAATGTATATAAGTATCTTCCAGGGCATCTGGGAGGCGCTCAGCAGCTCAGTTCGCAGATTGAACACGATCAGATGGATCTGGTGATCTTTCTCAGAGATCCGTCTACTGCTAAATCTCACGAACCGAATGTCAATAACGTGGTGATGATTTGCGATATGTACAATATTCCTATAGCGACAAACGTGGCCACAGCAGAGCTTCTGGTTAAATCTTTGGAGCGCGGAGACATGGAGTGGAGGGAAATGTACAGATAGACAGTCAATTCCTTAAGAAAGCAGGAGTAAAACGACTTGAAGCATTTATTTCGTAAACATATTTTGGGATTAGCAGCCGTGTTTTTTCTGACAGGCTGCAGTGGAAAAACGCTGGAAGAGCCGTATTCCTTTGCGGATCGGGGAAGCAATCTGGGGGTGTCGGAGGGTTCAGCCTCCCTGGCGCCTCTTTTTGCTTCGGAGCTCTGTGTCATCAGCGGAGAGTCCGCTGACGATGGAAGTGAGTTTACCGGAGAAGCGGGGGCAGTGTTCGGCATCACAGATAAAAACGTAATATACAGCAGAAATGCCTATAAGCAGCTCTATCCAGCCAGTATTACGAAGGTGATGACGGCGCTGATTGCCATAGAAGAAGGGAATCTCTCCGATAGTGTTCAGGTGACAGAGGACGCTGTGATTACAGAATCCGGAGCGTCTCTTTGCGGAATTAAGCCGGGAGATACTCTGACTATGGAGCAGCTGCTGTACGGGCTTTTAATCCCATCTGGAAACGATGCAGCCAACGCTATTGCCGTTCACATGTCCGGCAGCGTGGAGGCCTTTGCCGAGAAGATGAATGATAAAGCCAGACGGCTGGGAGCGACGCAGACTCATTTTAAAAACCCCAGCGGTCTGTCAGATCCAGAGCACTATACAACGGCCTATGACCTTTATTTGATTTTTAACGAGGCTATGAAGCTTCCAAAATTCCGGGAGATTATAGGAGCCGATGCTTACACTGCCTCCTATACCAATGCCCAGGGAAGTGAAGTTTCCAAGACCTGGAAGGTAGGAAACTGGTATCAGAATGGAGAGACGGAAACGCCAGAAGGCCTGACTGTGCTGGGAGGAAAGACAGGAACTACCCAGGCTGCCGGTTACTGTCTGATTATGGCAGAGCAGGACGAGGAAGGGAAGGAGTATATCTCTGTAGTACTAAAAGCTGGGAATCGCCAGGGACTTTACAAAAATATGACCAATATAATCACTAAAATTGTCGATTAGTGATTGATTTTTTCGGACATTTATACTATAATTGATTGCATAATAAAAGATTTTTTATACAACTTAAATAAAGTCCAAGGAGGAGATTTGATATGATTCAGATTATTTCGGGAAACAAGGGAAAAGGAAAAACTAAATATCTTCTTGATATGGCGAACACAGCCATTAAAGAATCCACAGGTTCGATTGTGTATCTGGACAAAAGTTCCAAGCATATGTATGAGCTGAACAATAGGATTCGTTTAATTAATGTAAATGAGTATCCCATCACTTCCAGCGAGGGCTTTATCGGCTTTATCTGCGGTATTATTTCTCAGGATCATGACCTGGAGCAGATGTACTTCGACAGCTTCTTAAAGCTGGCTTCCTTAGAGGGAGAGAGCATTGAGGAGACCTTTAAGACACTGCAGGAGATCAGCGAGAAATACCATCTCACATTTGTACTCAGTGTGTCTGAGGACGCGTCGAATCTCCCAGAGTGCGCTAAATCCAGCGTAGTCGTTTCTTTATAAGATAGCGGCTGTATTTGAAAAAATTACATAGGATATTACAAAAGAGGGGAGAACTGCAGACAGCGGCTTCCCTTTTTTGTGCGTTATCTTTCCAGTCATTTCCTGAATAGTCTTGCACTTTTCAGTGATTCCTTTTATAATACATAGGGAAAGGAGACCGGTTAGCATCATGGCCAAGACTAAAAAGATAGTACCTTATAGAAAACCTAAAAATTTCAATATAGGTACTCTGATATTTACCCTGATCTTTCTCTATCTGGCTCTTTGTATTTTTAAATACCTTGGACAGGATAAGATACAGTTTTATGAGGTTGTTGAAGGAAGCATTGTTAATGATAAAACATATACAGGGCTAATTCTGCGGGAAGAAACTGTAAAGCAGGCAGAGCAGTCAGGATATGTGAATTATTATGTGCGGGAGGGTAAGAAGGCGGCAGCCGGCTCCCGTATCTACTCTTTGGATGAGACAGGGGAGCTGGAACATTACCTGGAGGAAAGCCAAGAGGCAGGACAGGCATTTACAGATGAAAATCTGGCTTTGCTGAAGAAGAAACTGGCATCCCTTTGTCTGTCTTACGATGATTCAGAGTTTTCTTCCGTATATGATGAAAAATATTCTCTGGATGCATCGGTTGTGGAGTTAGTGAACTTTAACGCTCTGGATCAGCTGGACTCAGAGCTTGAGGCAAAGGGAATCCGCTTTCAACAGATTTATACAGATCAGGCGGGGATTATATCCTATGCCATTGATTCCTATGAAGGGATGGAGCCGTCGGCTGTCACAGCTGATTCTTTTAAAAAGGAGAATTATAAGAAATCAGTGGGACAGGCTGGAAAGCTGATCGAGGCTGGGACACCGGTCTATAAGATGATTACTTCTGAGAACTGGTCGGTGCTTTTTCCTCTGACAGAAGAAGATAAAGCAGCGTATGCAGATAAAAATACACTGCGGGTAAAATTTATAGATGATAATCTGACCCTATCAGGAAAATACTCACAGATTACAGGGGTAGACGGAGGTTCGTACGGAAAACTGGATTTTGACCGGTTTATGGTACAGTTCATTTCAGACCGCTTTGCAGAGTTTGAAGTAGTTTCAGAAGCAGAAGAGGGACTTAAGATTCCGGCCACAGCTGTTACAACGAAAGATTTCTTTACTATACCAGTAGAATTTGCTGCTTCCGGGGGAGATGAGAGTAACGCGGAGACAGGATTTTACAAAGAAGTCTATTCTGAAAGCGGTGAGGCTTCTGTTGTCTTTACTCCGGCTGATATATACGGCTCGACAGATGAATATTATTATGTGGAGACATCTGAGGACGGAGCCTTCAAAAATGGAGACTACATTGTAAAACAGGATTCCAGCGAGCGTTACCAGATTGGAGCGACTGCTCCGTTGGAGGGCGTATATAACATTAATAAGGGATATGCAGTATTTAAAAAGATTGAGAAGCTGTCCGGCAACGGGGAATATTTTACGATTGCCAAGGGTACAGATTACGGTCTTTCTGTGTACGACCATATTGTGCTGGACGCCTCTATGGTGGCAGAGGGAATGATTATTTACGAATAGTATAACAGGAGATATCGATATGATAAAAGAGAATTTAGAAGAGGTTCGGGAAAAAATCCGTCAGGCTTGTCAGAGAAGCGGGCGGAGAGAAGAAGAGGTAACGCTGATTTCTGTGAGCAAGACAAAACCGGTAGAAATGCTTGAGGAGGCCTATGAGGCTGGTTCCAGGGATTTCGGGGAAAACCGAGTTCAGGAAATTATGGAAAAATACGGGCAGATGCCGGAAGATGTGCGCTGGCATATGATCGGACACCTTCAGAAAAATAAGGTTCGCCAGGTCATTGATAAAGCGGTTCTGATTCACTCTGTAGATACAGTGGAACTGGCAGAGCAGATTGAAAAAGACGCAGCGAAGCGTGATCTTACAGTGGATATTCTTTTAGAGGTAAATGTGGCAGAGGAGGAGAGCAAATTTGGCTTCCGGACAGACCTTCCTCATGTTCACATTAAGGGGCTTATGACAATTGCTCCATTTGTATCGAATTCGGAAGATAATCGGGAAGTTTTTAAAAAATTGTATCAATTATATGTTGACATAAGGAGCAAAAACATTGATAATGTTAATATGAGTGTGCTGTCCATGGGAATGACCGGCGACTATGAAGTTGCCATCGAGGAGGGCGCAACCATGATAAGAGTGGGCACCGGTATTTTCGGAGCCAGGACAAGGAATGGAGAGAGCAGAGTATGAGCATTCTGAACAAGATTATGGACACGATGCGGTTAAACGAGGCAGATGACGACGAAGATGACGGATACTTCGATGAGGAATACGAAGAGGAGGAAAGACCGGCTCGCAGACGTTTATTTAATAAACAGCATAATGACGATTACGAATATGACGAGGAGCCGGAGCAGAGACCAAGATTTCTGTCGAGACCAGCTTCTAATAATAACAAGGTAGTGCCGCTGAGAAGAGGCATGGAGGTTTCTTTAATTAAACCTGTATCTATGGAAGACTCCCATGAAATCTGTGAGAGACTTTTAGAGGGAAAAGCGGTTGTACTGAACCTGGAGGGAATCCATTTAGAAGTTGCCCAGAGAATTATTGATTTTACATGTGGAGCGACTTATTCTATGGATGGAAATCTTCAGAAAATATCCGGCAGTATTTTTATTGCTACTCCTTCTACAGTAGAGCTGTCCGGAGATTTTCGTGAACTTCTTTCCAATACGCCGTCAGGCACAGGGATGAACGTCTCAGGTCTCAGCTTTCACTTATAAGAAAATATGAACAGGGAAGAACAGTTATTAAAAAAACGGATTCTGGATCTGGCAAATCTTTGCTGCCAGCGGGACATTCCGTCACATACAGATTTTTTGAATCTGAATGAACAGACAGTTTTTCATTCTCTGGAGCGGGATCTGCCGCCTGTACGCTTTGTGCTGACAGGCGGCTATGAGCCGTCAGAGCGAAAAATTGTCTGTTTTCTGCCGTCCTATGAAGAGGAAACAATGGAGCCGCCTATCAGTATATTAGAAGTTAAACCGGTTAATGCCCGATTTGCGGAAGCGCTTACCCACAGAGATTATCTGGGCGCGCTGATGAATCTGGGGATTGAGCGGAGTATGCTGGGTGACATTGTCATAAATGAGGACGGCTGTTTTATTTTCTGCCTGGATAGGATGTCAGAGTATGTTGCTAATGAATTGCGGCAGGTAAGGCATACGGCTGTTTTTTGCCAGTGTGTTTCGGCAATATCCTGTCAGGTGGAGCAGAGGTATGAGGAGATACGGGGAAGCATAGCTTCTCCCAGGCTTGACAATGTGCTGGCTATGGTGTATCACAGTTCCAGAACAAAGATTGTCCCGTATATCCAGGGCGAAAAGGTTTTTGTGAATGGACGTCTTGTAACCTCACCGTCTCTTCAGCTGAAGGGCGGAGAGATTGTATCAGTTCGGGGAATCGGGAAATTTCAGTTTACAGGTACAGAGAATGAGACGAAAAAGGGCAGAATATTTGTATCTGCCAGGAAATATTGCTGATGAGAGGTAATGTGGCTGGCGCAGTCTGGCCGACATTTGAAGAAAAGACAGAAAGGGCTGCTTTTACCAGATTCTAATATCTGGGAAGCAGCGAAGGGATGACAGAAATGGCAAACAGAATGACAGTTCACATGAATGAAAGGCCGGTTTACGATATTCTTCTGGAACAGGATTTTTCCGCGCTTCCAAAAGAATTGGAATCCTTTCATCTGAAGCAAAGAAAAATTTGTATTGTAACAGATTCTAATGTGGCTCCTCTGTATTTAGAGGATGTAAAAAGTCTGTTGGCTCCATGCTGCAGCCAGGTGATTTCTTTTGTATTTCCAGCTGGAGAGGAGCATAAGAATTTAGATACAGTCAGGGAACTGTATGAA
>CAUCIO010000147.1 GCA_958442925.1 uncultured Clostridium sp.
GGGTGGATCCTGCTGCTACAGATACAGGAAATCAGACGCTTCAGGGACTTTACGCCATTGGATCCGGCGGTTTTTTCGGCAGAGGGCTGGGGCAGAGTCTCCAGAAGCTGGGATTTGTGCCAGAGCCTCAGAATGACATGATTTTCTCCATTATCTGTGAGGAGCTGGGGCTGTTCGGAGCGATTCTTTTAATTCTTATGTTCATGTTTATGATCTACCGCTTTATGGTCATTGCCAGCAATGCGCCGGATCTGATGGGATCTCTGCTTGTGGTGGGCGTTATGGCACATATTGGAATTCAGGTCATTTTAAACGTAGCCGTTGTGACGAACTTCATTCCCAACACAGGAGTCACCCTTCCGTTTATCAGTTATGGAGGAACCTCGGTGGCATTTTTGATGATGGAGATGGGGATGGTGTTAAGCGTCTCCAACCAGATCAAGCTGGAAGGGTAGGAGCTGGATGGGGAGGATTTTCTTTAAAACATAGCGGAAAATCCTTCCTTTTTCTTATCTGTTTTAGAGGAAACAGTTTAGAGCGGAAACTGTCACAAAGGCAGAAAGCGGGCATAAGATAATATAAGGAAACAGAAGGGAACGGTTGCCTTGGCTGAAATTGAGATTTTCGGAGGAGAATCTCTGAGGGGGGAACTATCCGTTCAGGGTTCTAAAAATGCCGTGCTTCCTATGATGGCTGCAGCTGTTCTGAACAGAGGAATTACAGTAATTGAACACGTTCCTGGTATCAGGGACGTGAGCTGTATGATGGAAATTCTCTGCTCTCTGGGATGCCGATGCACCCTGGATCAGAGCGGGCGGATGACAATTGACGCCGAAGAGCTTTCAGGAAGCTGCATCAGGAAGGCAGATATGGAAAAAATGCGCTCGTCAGTAATTCTGTTAGGACCGCTGCTGGCCAGACAGGGAAAGGCGTGTATTTACTATCCCGGCGGCTGCATGATTGGTAAGAGGCCCATTGATCTTCACCTGAAAGCTTTGAAACAGTTCGGGGCGGAGATGAAAGAGGAAAAGGAGAGCGGGAAGGTGACTGCCCTCGTTTCGGAGCAGAAAGGCGCTTTGTCAGGCGCATCGGTGAAATTTTCCTATCCAAGTGTTGGAGCTACAGAAAACGCTATTTTTGCCGCCGTGGCAGCTGAAGGAGAAAGCTTTCTATCAGGCTGTGCCAGAGAGCCGGAGATAGCGTCTCTCTGCCATATGCTGAACCGGATGGGAGCCAGGATTCTCGGCATTGGGACTTCTCATCTTCGGATCACAGGAGGACTTCCTCTGCATGGATGCACAGTGCGGGCAGAGGGGGACAGAATTGTGGCAGGAACATACCTGACTGCAGCGGCAGCAGCGGGAGGGGAGATTGAGATTTCCGGAATCCGTTCAGAAGAGCTGGCCAGTCTGACATCTCTGCTGGAGGAGGGAGGAGCCGTCGTTTATCAGGAGAGGGACAGAATTTATCTGCAGTGTAAAAGGCCCTTTGGAAGAATCTGTGCAAAAACAGGTCCGTATCCAGATTTTCCTACGGATCTCCAGTCGCCTCTGCTGGCGCTTATGAGTGTTTCAGGCGGCGGTACAGTGGAAGAAACTGTCTTTGAAAGCCGTTTCAAAACAGCGTTGGAGCTGAACAAAATGGGAGCAGCAGTGGAGGTGTCCGGAGAGCTGGCGGAGATAAAGGAGGGCAGGAGACTTTGCGGCTGCCGGGTCAGGGCTTATGATTTGAGAGGCGGGGCAGCCCTCGTTGTGGCAGGGCTGGCGGCAGAGGGAATTACTCTGGTGGAACAGGCCGAGTACATTTTGCGGGGATATGAGGATATCTGCCGCGATTTAAGAAACTTAGGCGGCAGGCTCCGGTATCGGGACTTTGCTGCATGATACAGTTCCGGCAGGAGGTACTGACATGAGGACATATATCAGACACAGAAGAAAAGCAGGCCTGATTGCAGCCTTGGCTGTGCTGGCAGTCATAGCTGTTACCGTAGTATCCCTGCGGATTACGGAAGTGAAGGTAAGCGGCAGCACAAGATATACGGCTGAGGAGATTGAGCAGATAGTATTTGACTCTCCCATCAGCCGGAACAGCGCTTACTGTTATTTCCAGTATCAGTTCAGGCCTCATAAGAAGCTTCCCTTTGTGGAAGACTATAAAATAGTATTCAGGGGTCCCAATGAGGTGGAAATTATTGTATATGAAAAAAGCCTGGTAGGCTATGTGTCTTACATGAACAGTAATCTGTACTTTGACAAGGATGGAATTATTGTGGAGAGTACAAGCGAAATCCTGCCTGGAATACCTAAGGTGGAGGGGCTGAAGTTTGGCCATGTGGTGCTTCACGAGCCTCTCCCCGTAGAAAATAAAGACATTTTCGAGGATATTTTAAACCTGACTCAGATTCTCTCTCTTTATGAGATCCATGCCGATGGAATCCGCTACCAGAGCGGAGGACAGGCCGTAGTCACAGTGGGAAAGCTGAGAGCAGAGCTGGGAGATAAAAAGGATATGAATGGAAAAATAGCCGAATTGAGCGACATCATCCAGAAGTATTCCGATTTAGACGGGACATTGTACCTGGATACTTATGACGAGACAAACTCAAATCCTATGTACCGGTTTCAAAAAAATGAACCATAGCGCTTCAGCTTCCATCCTGTGGACGAACTGGCGTGAAAAATGATAAATTCGGCAAAATAACAGTTGATATTTTTCCTAAAATAAAATATAGTATTAGATAGACTGAAATCAGAAGGCGCAAATGCAGGCAAAAAACAGCAGATATGTGAGTGAAGGAGGAAGTTTTCTTGTTAGAGATTAAGATAAATGAAGCAGAGAATGCCGCCAGAATTATAGTAGTAGGCGTAGGCGGAGCCGGAAACAATGCAGTGAACCGCATGATCGAAGAAAATATTGCAGGCGTTGAATTTATTGGTATTAATACAGATAAGCAGGCCCTTCAGTTCTGCAAGGCTACTACAGCTATGCAGATTGGCGAGAAGCTGACGAAAGGACTGGGCGCAGGCGCAAGACCAGAGATTGGCGAGAAGGCGGCTGAGGAGAACCAGGAGGAGTTAGCTCAGGCGTTAAAGGGAGCAGATATGGTATTCGTTACCTGCGGTATGGGCGGCGGAACTGGAACAGGAGCAGCTCCTGTTGTGGCAAAAATTGCCAAGGATATGGGGATTCTGACAGTAGGCGTTGTCACAAAGCCGTTCCGTTTCGAGGCTAAGACACGTATGAACAATGCTATTCAGGGCATTGAGAAGTTAAAGAGCTGTGTGGACACTCTGATTGTGATCCCCAATGACAAGCTTCTTGAGATCGTGGATAGAAGAACAACCATGCCGGATGCATTAAAGAAGGCAGATGAGGTGCTTCAGCAGGCAGTTCAGGGAATTACAGACTTAATTAATATTCCTGGACTGATTAATCTGGACTTTGCAGATGTTCAGACTGTTATGACTGACAAGGGAATCGCTCACATTGGAATCGGACATGCCAAGGGAGACGACAAGGCCATCGAGGCTGTTAAGCAGGCCGTATCCAGCCCGCTTCTGGAGACCACCATTGAGAACGCGTCTCATGTGATTATTAATATTTCCGGAGATATCAGCCTGATCGAGGCCAACGAGGCAGCTTCCTACGTTCAGGAGCTGGCAGGCGATGATGCGAACATTATCTTCGGCGCTATGTACGACGAGAACGCTCAGGACGAGGCTTCTATCACAGTTATTGCTACAGGACTGGATGAGGAGACAGCGACTCCGGTTGCCAAAGCTATGACTAATTTTGGAAGTAACCCGTTCCAGAAGAAGCAGGCTTCCGCAGCGGCAGGCAGAGAAGCTGCCACTGCAGCTCAGCCATCTGCTGCAGCGTTCCGCCAGACAGCTCCGTCTTATAAGCCGTCCCCGTCTTTAACACAGCCGGGACAGCAGGAGGCTGCTCCAGCTCCTTCACCAGCTCCGTCTTACAGACCTATGGGACAGACTCAGATCAATATTCCTGATTTTTTAAAGCATAAAAGATAAAAAATACTTTAAAGTTAAATAAAAGATAAGAAAGCAGAACATTTTCAGAGGCTCCAGTGGAGCGGGAAAAATGGGCTGCTTTCTTTTTTTGTGCCATTTTCCACGTTTTTCTGTCCTGTTGGCATATTTTGCCGGGAAAGGCCGAAAATTCCTCCATTTACTCGAACTTTGGAGATCGAAAAACAGGATTTCCCTCCACCGTTTGACAAATTTTGAAAAGGACGTCCTTTATAATAGACTCTGTCAGACAGGAGGTGGCAAGGCTGGAGACAGAAATCAGAGTGTATCTGGATGTGATGTTTCTCCAAAATTTTTTGCTGGATGGTTTTCTTCTGGTAATGACTGGAAAAATGATGGGACTTAAAATACAGGCGGGAAGGATTGCCGTAGGAGCAGGGGCAGGAGCCCTGTGGGCCTGTGCCAGCCTGTTCGCTGTTTCAGAACCGAACATTCAGATGGTGCTTGCTTTTGGACCGGTCAGCTTTCTTATGGTGTATCTGGCTTACCGGGCAAAAGGGATGAAGAGCCTCTTTCATCAGGCAGAAGGCCTTTATCTGGCGTCGGCTCTGATGGCAGGAGGCTTGGATTTGTTAAGGCAGATTACATATGAAACCTTATCAGGAGAACAGCTGTCAGGGATGAAACAGCGCAGCCTGCCGTTTTTAGCCCTTCTGTTTGGGGCAGGAGCCGTATTTTTCCTTGTCTGTTTTCTATGGGAGACAGTGGGAAGGGAGAGGCGGCTGATAAGCTGCAGAGCAGAGGCAGTTCTTGTCTGCAAAGGAAGACAGATAAAGGTAAAAGCGTTTTTAGATACAGGAAATCAGCTGTACGATCCAATTTTCCGGCGTCCAGTCAGTGTGATCTGGGAGGGAGCCCTGAACGGCCTGTTTGACGAAGTGGAGGGAACGGCCATGATTCCCTACAGAAGCGTAGGGCAGGAGCGGGGAATGCTTCCTGCTGCAGCGGCAGACGGAATCAGAATAGAAATGAACGGGCAGAAACGGTATTTAAAAAAACCTTTGATTGCCGTTTCCAGAACGCCTCTTTCGCCGGATGGGAGCTATGGGCTTTTACTGCACACAGAGGTCTGGGAACAGGCGGTTTCGCTGAGTCCGGAAACATGGAAGAAAAGAGACAGATAAGCATGAATATAACAGGAGGAGAGGATTATGATGATGAAAACCGCGGTGTCCAGCCGATTTCGAATGAAGACACTGCCTTCTTTTCGGGCACTGCTGATGCCGGGAGAAGGTGAAATCCACTACATTGGAGGGACAGATATTCTGCCGGCTCCCTTAGACAGCCAGGAGGAAGCCAGAGTACTTGGAGAGCTGGGAACGGAGAGAGACAGGGAGGCCAAATCCAGCCTGATTGAACATAATTTAAGGCTGGTAGTATACATAGCTAAAAAATTTGACAACACCAGCGTGGGGGTGGAGGATCTGATTTCCATTGGAACAATCGGCCTGATTAAGGCTATCAATACGTTTAACACAGGGAAAAACATCAAGCTGGCCACCTATGCGTCCAGGTGCATTGAAAATGAAATTTTAATGTATCTGAGAAGAAATAATAAGACAAAGCTGGAGGTGTCCATTGATGAGCCGTTAAATGTAGACTGGGATGGAAACGAACTTCTGCTTTCCGACATTCTGGGAACGGATGAGGACGTGATTTATCGGGATCTGGAGGATGAGATAGAGAGA
>CAUCIO010000148.1 GCA_958442925.1 uncultured Clostridium sp.
AGATTTCACCTAATTTAACTCCCATAATTTCATCCCTACAACTCCGAATTGATCGATTTTGTATATCCTTCCTCTTATAAATTTAACAGTCTCTCCAGCTCTTCCATTTCCTGGCTGATTTCCATCTCTATTTCGCGAAGCTCTGTCATGATCTCCAATGTAGAAGGATACTCAACGGGAACGTATTCCACCTTTTTGTATTTATTGATTGAAAGATCATATGCATTTTCAACAATCTCGCTTTTGGGCACAAAAAAGCTCTGCTCTGTACGTTTCCGGTCGGCCTCGGCTGATAAATTGTGGAAACGTGCTATAATATCCGGGATATCGTTCTCTTTTACTTCGTTTCGCTTATCGTCCAGGCTGTATCCGTCTGCTGTCATATCGTAGAACCAGACCTGATCGGTTCCGCCGTGTTCTGTTTTTGTGAATATCAAAATAGCAGTCGATACTCCCGCATATGGCTTAAACACTCCGGGCGGCATGGAAATCACCGCTTCCAGTCTCTGATTTTCCACAATTTCCTTTCGAATATCTTTGTGTGCCTTGGTCTTGCAGACCTTCAGCAAATCTCCCGACACGGACTCTGCGTCCAGGCTGCCCTTAAAGGGAGGATTGGCCAGCACCAGCGAATATTTCTCTTTATCCGGATTCTGATCCGACAGGCTGTCCCGATATTCAATAAATGGATTGTCAATTCCATGAGTCATCATGTTCATTGCCCCAATACGAAGCATGGTTCTGTCCATGTCATATCCATGGAACATGTGATTCATATAGTGATCTTTTTTCTGCTTATTGAAAAAAATTTCTTCTTTCTTCTTTTCCTTCAGGTATTCTCCTGCTGCCACTAAAAATCCCGATGTTCCGCAGGCTGGATCGCAGATCACCTCGTCGCTGGAAGGATCCATCAGCTCCACCATCATTCGGATAATGTGCCTTGGGGTCCTGAACTGGCCGTTTCGTCCGGACTGGGCAATCTTTGACAAAAGGTACTCATACACGTCTCCCCTCACGTCCGCAGTCTGAATTTCATTCATGATTCTGTATATTTCGTCTAATGAATCGACGACCTTTGATAAAACAAGAGGCGTCGGCAGCTTAAAAATTGCGTCGTCCATATATTTGGAATAGGCGCTGTTCTTGTCGCTGTGCAGTGTCTTGATAAATGGAAATACCCATTCCTGCATCACAGAATACATTCTGTCAGCCGGAAAATCGTGGAAAACAGACCATTTAAGCTGTGATCCGGCTATAGTCCGTTCTCCTATTTTTACTTCATCAGAGAAAATGCTCTGATAGGGAAGTCCCAGCATGGCGCTTTCTCGCGCCCTGGTATTATCGGAATCATCCAAATCATGAATAAACATCAGATAGGTAATCTGTTCAATTACTTCAAGGGGATTTACCAGACCGCCTGAAGCGAAAATGTCCCACAAACCGTCAATTTTGTTTTTTAACTCACCTGTAATCATGTCTTCCTCCGCTTTTCATACATACTTTTCATACATGCTTTCCACACATACCTTGATAACGGCCTTTGCCGATTGTTTCTGTTTTTTTATTTTCCAGTAATGTCTGTGCATTCTGACGCTAAGTGTAGTATAGCACAAACCGCCGCTTTTAGCGACCTTAACCCGCCGTCTTGCTTATTACACAAAAAGCGCCTCCGCCAGCCGGAAGGATTTCCCCTCAGACTGGCAGAGACGCCATGTTATCTTACATTTATTCTGTTTCTTTTTATCCCTTCATCAGGAATTTTTAGCTTCTCAGCTCGATTCCAAGTCCCTGAAGACCGTTCAGGATCTTGTTCATGGCGGAGGTTACTTCCTTCTCCTCCAATGTGTGATCCTTGGAACGGAAGGTGATGGAGTAAGCTACGGATTTGTAGCCTGCTGTGATCTGGCTGCCCTCGTAAACATCAAAGAGCTGGTAGCTTTCCAGAATCTTGCCGCCTCTCTGCTCAATGATATCCTCGATCTGTCCTGCCAGAATCTCCTTCTTCATTACCATACTCAGGTCTCTTGTCACAGACGGATACTTGGCGATTCCCTCGTATTTATGGTCAAAGGTAGCGTTTGCAGTGACCTCCGGCATATCGAGAACTGCCACATAGGTCTTCTCGCCCAGCTTGTAGTTGTCTGCTACGTCCGGATGAACCTCACCCATGTATCCAATCACTGTACCATTGTAGGAAATGAGAGCCTGACGTCCTGGATGGAGGAAGCTCTTTCCTGCCTCAGGATTGTAATGAGGCTTTTTCTTCATTCCCACTTTCTCTAAGAACTCTTCCACTACGCCCTTCATGGTGAAGAAATCGCCGTTTCCGTACATTCCCAGAGTGAACTGCTGGCGCTCGTCCGGAAGAGCCGGGAGTCCTGTCTCCTCCAGGTGCTTTGCGTTCTCCTCCTCGCTGACTGGAAGGTAAATCGTAGCCAGTTCGTAGAGTTTTACATCCTTATTTCTGCGGTTATAGTTTGTGGAGAGAGAATTTAACATTCCGTTTAACGGAGTGGTTCTCATAACACTGAAATCCTCTCCCAGAGGATTGGAGATAGAAACTACTCTGCGAAGTACAGAATCCTCCGGAATCAGAAGCTTGTCAAATACCTTCGGGCTCTCGAAGGAGTAGGTCATGCTCTGGGAGAATCCGCAGAACTCTGCAATTCTTCTGGCAATCTCCTCCACTCTCAGCTTGAAGGACAGCTTTCCTGCAGTAGCCTCGCCTGTAGGCAGAGCGGTCGGAATCACATCGTAGCCATAGAAACGGGCAACCTCTTCAGCCACGTCTGCCATTCTGTGAACGTCCTGACGCCAGCTTGGAACTACGATCTCATTTGTCTTCTCATCGTATTCCAGCTCTACGCTCTTTAAGTAGGAAATCATGTCTTCTTTGGAAATATCAGTTCCCAGAAGGCGGTTGATTCTCTCCGGCTCGAAGGCAACGCGGTTTCCTTCTTTCTTTACCGGATATACGTCCAGCATGCCTCCTACAACCTCTCCGGCTCCCAGTTCTTCGATCAGCTGGCAGGCGCGGTTGATAGCCAGCTCCGCTGTGTTTGGATCCAGTCCCTTCTCGAACTTTCCGGAAGCGTCGGTTCTCAGTCCCACTCTCTTGGCGGAGAGACGGATATTGGTTCCATCAAAGCAGGCAGCCTCGAATACCATAGTCTTTACATCGTCTGTAATCTTGGAGTTCTCGCCTCCCATGATTCCAGCGATTCCCACTGCCTTCTCGCCGTCGTTGATCATAAGGATCTGGCTGTCCAGCTGTCTCTCCTGACCGTCCAGAGTCTGGAACACATCTCCGTCCTGAGCGCATTTTACCACGATCTCTTTTCCTGCAATCTGGTCATAATCGTAAGCATGCATCGGCTGTCCGTACTCTTCCATTACATAGTTTGTAATATCTACAATGTTGTTAATAGGGCGGATACCGCTGGCAGCCAGGCGGCGGCGCATCCAGTCCGGAGACGGAGCCAGCTTAATATTCTTCACCATTCTTGCACAGTAGCGCGGGCACAGCTTCGTATCCTCTACGCTCACCTTCAGGTAATCGTGAATGTCCTCACTGTTTCCTGTAGCCTTAATCTCAGGGGTGCAGAACTTCTTTCCGAAGGTAGCAGCTGCCTCTCTGGCAATTCCGATTACGCTGTAGCAGTCTACACGGTTGGAAGTAATTTCATACTCGAATACGACATCTCTGAGGCCCAGTGCTTCTACTGCGTCGCTTCCCACCTGAACATCGTCCGGGAATACGTAAATTCCAAGCTCCGGCGCATCCGGGTACATCTCACGGCTGGAACCAAGTTCCTCTACGGAGCACATCATGCCGTTGGACTCGATGCCGCGCAGCTTGCCTTTTTTAATGGACACTCCGTCCTCAGGACGTCCGCCGTCATGGTCTCCGGCTACCTTTCCGCCGTCCAGAACCACCGGAACCTTCTGTCCCACCTCTACGTTAGGCGCTCCTGTGACAATCTGAGTTACCTCACCGCCCAGATCTACCTGGCAGATCACCAGCTTGTCTGCGTCCGGATGGCGGTCAATCTTTAAAATCTGTCCCACCACAATCTTCTCCAGATTTTTGTCCAGGCGCTCATAGCCCTCTACCTTTGTTCCTGTCAGAGTCATAGCGTCAGTGTATTCCTGGGCTGTGACATCCAGATCCGGAACATATGCTTTTATCCATGATAATGCTGTGATCATCTCAATTCTCCTTGCAATCTAATCGGTTCTCTGTGAAACCTTTATCTGTTGATTCCTGTCTGGTTTGAAAACTCTTAGAACTGCTTTAAAAAGCGCACGTCGTTTTCATACAGCAGTCTCATATCGTCAATCTCATACTTTAAGAGGGCAATTCTCTCAAGGCCCACACCGAAGGCAAAACCTGAGTATTCCTCCGGATCAATGTTGCACATCTCCAGTACGTGAGGATGTACCATACCGCAGCCTAAAATCTCAATCCATCCGGATCCCTTGCAGAAGCGGCAGCCCTTTCCTCCGCACTTGAAGCAGCTTACATCTACCTCAGCAGACGGCTCTGTGAACGGGAAATGGTGAGGACGGAATTTTACCTTTGTCTCCTCGCCGAACAGCTCTCTGGCGAACTCAGCCAGGGTTCCCTTCAGATCGGCAAATGTAATGTTCTTATCAATCACAAGTCCCTCAATCTGGTGGAAGGACGGAGAATGAGTTGCGTCCACCTCGTCAGAACGGAATACACGGCCCGGAGCAATAATGCGGATCGGAGGCTTTCTTGTCTCCATGGTGCGGACCTGAACCGGGGAAGTCTGGCTTCTGAGGACAACCGAATCATTGATGTAGAAGGTATCCTGCTCGTCTCTGGCCGGATGTCCCTTCGGAATGTTTAATTTCTCAAAGTTGTACTTATCATACTCCACCTCAGGACCTTCCACTACCTCATAGCCCATTCCGATGAAGATTCTCTCTACTTCCTCTAAAGCGATGGTATTTGGATGGCTGTGGCCTACATGGTTCTTCTTAGCAGGAAGAGTTACGTCAATTACCTCTCTCTTCATCTGCTCCTCGCGGGCCAGACGAGCCAGTTTGTTCTTGGTCTCCTCTAACTTGGCCTCGATTAAGGCTCTGGCATCATTTACCATCTGGCCTACCTTCGGGCGTTCCTCCGGAGCCACGTCCTTCATACTCTTTAAAACGCTGGTCAGCTCACCCTTTTTTCCAAGGTATGCGACGCGGATATCATTTAACTTTTCCAGTGCGTCGGAAGCTTCGATCTTTGCAAGGGCCTCAGCCTTGATCTTCTCTAACTGCTCTTTCATAATGTCTCCTTTTTCAATAGATTGTATCTGCGCGTCGTGTGTCAAAGGACCTTCCTGATATTTCTTATAAAAAAACAAAAATCCCGCCCCTTCACACACGAAGGGACGGGATATAAACCGCGGTACCACCCTGATTCCTGCTGCTGCAGGCTCTTATCTTATACGTAACGTGTACGAAACGTCGCCGCTTACTTAGCTCCCCTTTGCGGCCTGCTGTTCAGCTACGCGGCTCTGGTGGGAATTTCGAACTCTTATCTGAACCGGAGAAGACTCTCAGCCGATGATCTCCTCTCTCTGGACGGAAAATAAGCTTCTACTTACACCTTCACTGCCTTTTCTTATACTGTTTAATATTTTACGCAC
>CAUCIO010000149.1 GCA_958442925.1 uncultured Clostridium sp.
AATACGACTCCTGAATCCTATATACTGCAGGAATATTTCGCAAAGATGGTGGAACAGGGCTGCCGGTACATGGTAATGGAGGTGTCCTCCCAGAGCTATCTGATGCACCGGGTGGATGGCCTGACATTTGATTACGGTCTGTTTTTGAATATTTCAAACGACCACATCGGTCCGGGAGAGCATGAGAGCTTTGAAGAATACCTGCATTACAAAAAGCAGCTTTTAAAGCACTGCAAAACAGCTATTGTCAATGAGGACGACGATCATTTTGATGAAATTGTCAAAGGGGCTTCATCGAAGCTTTATACGTTTTCTTTGGAGCGTCCGGCAGATTTTGAGGCCTCTGGAATTCGATATGTGACAGCCAGCGATTTTGTGGGACTGGTATTCCAGATGATGGGAAATTACGAGCTGGAGGTGAAAGTCAGCGTACCGGGCCGTTTTAACGCTGCCAATGCTCTGGCTGCTGTGGCAGTGTGCAGCTTTTTTGATCTTCCAAAGCCCAAGGTATCTCATGGCTTAGAACATTTAAAGATCGATGGCAGGATGGAGATAGCTTATAAATCTTCCAAGATGACAGTAATCGTTGATTATGCCCACAATGCAGTGAGTATGGAAAGTTTGCTGAGAACGCTGAGAGATTACAAGCCCAAACGCCTGGTGTGTGTGTTCGGATGCGGAGGAAACAGGGCCAAGGAGAGACGCTACTCTATGGGAGAGATCGGCGGTAAGCTGGCAGATTTCTGCATTATTACAGAAGACAATTCCCGCTATGAGGACGTACAGGATATTCTCACCGATATTAAGGTAGGCCTGTCTATGACAAGCGGAACCTATATTGAGATTCCGGATCGGAGAAGGGCCATTGAATTTGCTGTTTCCCACGCCAGAGAGGGAGATATGATTGCTATTATAGGCAAGGGACATGAGGATTATCAGGAAATTCGCGGTGTACGTTATCCTTTCCTGGATCGCCAGGTAGTGCAGGAGACAGTGGAAAAGCTGGGGCTGTAACAGGAAAGATTCAGGCAGCAGACAGAACGCATTGGAAGGCAGAGGACGAAAAAGATGGAACATATAAGTGTAAAAGAGATAGCAGAGGCTGTGGGAGGCCGCCTGCTGGCAGGTGATCCTTCTTCTCTGGTGACGGGAATCAGCATTGATTCCAGAGAAGCGGGAGAGGGATGTCTGTTCGTGCCGCTGATCGGCGAAAAAAACGATGCCCATCGTTTTATCACGACAGCTTTATCTCAGGGTGCTGCGGCAGTGTTTACCTCTGAGCACGAAGAGACTTCAGAGGAAGTGGCAGCATCCAGACAACAGCAGCCGGAGGCAGCCTGGATTCGTGTGGAGGATACGAGGAGAGCCCTCCAGTCTCTGGGAGCTTTTATCAGGAGGAGGCTGACGCTTCCTCTGGTGGGAATTACAGGAAGCGTGGGAAAGACGACTACCAGGGAGATGGTGGCTGTAGCTCTTTCTGCCGGGTATAGGGTTTTTAAGACACCGGCCAACCATAACAGCCAGATTGGCGTACCTCTGACGCTGTCCAAAATTTCAAAAGAGGATCAGATTGGTGTGCTGGAACTTGGTATGAGCGAGCCCGGAGAGATGGAGGTGATCGCAGAGATTGCTGCTGTAGATATGGCGGTCATCACCAATGTAGGAGTCACTCACATCGAAAATCTGGGTTCCAGGGAAAACATTCTCAAAGAAAAGCTGAACATCCAAAGGGGAATGAATCCTTCTGGCCCCCTGTTTTTAAACAGTGATAACAATCTGCTCTGCCAGGTGTCAGGCCGGGATGGCCGGGAGACGATTTATTTCGGAACAGGGGAGCAGGCTGATTACAGGGCAGTGGATATTTCCATAGAAAACGGATGCCCTTCTTTTACCATGGTTCATGGAGACGTGCGGATTCCTGTCACTCTATCCGTTATGGGAGAACACAATATTTTAAACGCCCTGGCAGCTCTGGCAGTGGCGGATCGAAACGGTGTTGAACTGAATGCGGCGGCAGAAAAGCTCGGAGAATTCGGAGGTTTTAAAAACCGGCAGCAGATTTATGAAGCGGCAGGTATTACTCTGATTGATGATACATACAATGCCAGCCCTGATTCCATGAAGGCAGGTATTAAGGTACTCTCTTCTTTTGCCCAGTGCCAGAGGAGAATTGCAGTTCTGGCTGATATGAAGGAGCTTGGACATGATGCAGCGCTGTTTCACTGGCAGGTGGGAGAGTTTCTGGCAGAGGAGCAGGTGGACGCCCTGATCACTTTGGGAGAGCTGGCAAAGCAGATCGGGGAGGGTGCTCTTTCCAGGCGGCCGTCTCTTCCAGTGAGTTCCTTTGAGGATAAAGAGAAGATGACCCGATTCCTGGAGGATTTTCTGAAACCGGGAGACTGTGTCCTGTTTAAGGGTTCAAACAGTATGAAGCTGGGGGAAACAGCGCTCTATTTCAGAAGCAGGGGGAAGGAACCGGAAGAGTCCGACCAGGCGAGAGGCTGACAGAACGTATGAAGCAGACTTTTGCAAATGTAATTATTGATATTTCCCATGAAAAGGTGGATCGCACCTTTCAGTATATAGTGCCTGAGAGGTTAAAGGACAGGATCAGGGCAGGCGTCCAAGTGGAGATCCCCTTTGGAAAGGGGAATTCCCTCCGCCGCGGTTTCGTGGTGGAGGTGACTGAAAAACCAGAATTTGATATTGAAAGAATGAAGGAGATAGCTGGGATTTCACCTGACAGTGTGTCGGTGCAGTCCCAGCTTATTGAGCTTGCCTGGGAGATAAAGAGACTTTATGGTTCCACCATGAATCAGGCTCTCAAAACGGTGCTGCCTGTAAAGCAGAAGATGAAGCGCAGAGAGAAGAAAACGGTTTTCTGCCGTCTGAGCAGAAAGGAGCTTGCAGAGGCGATTCAGGAGGCCAGACGGAAGAACTATCGGGCCAGAACCAGACTCTTCGAAGCTTTCCTTGACACAGAACAGATTCCGGGCGAGGTGGTGGAGCATCAGCTGAATATTACATCCGCTTCCCTGAAGCCTTTGATTGACAATGGATCTGTGGAAGTTGTAAGAAAAGAGCTCTACCGTGATCCCCTGAAAGGTCTTCAGAAAGAGGCGTCAGATATCAGCTTAAATGCCGGGCAGCAGGCGGCGGCAGATACCTTCTGGAGTTCCTACCAAGGCCGCCTGACTGAAGGGCCGGAGGGGAAAAAGAGACTGTCCGAAGACAAGACGTGGCTTCTCTATGGCATTACAGGAAGCGGAAAGACGGAAGTCTATATGGAAATGATGGACCGCGTTCTGAAAAAAGGACGCCAGGTCATTGTGCTGATTCCGGAGATTGCCCTGACTTACCAGACGGTAATGCGGTTTTATAAGCGGTTTGGAGGCAGGATTGCCATTCTCAATTCCAGACTTTCAGCAGGTGAAAGGTATGATCAGTGGGAGCTGGCCATGAAAGGCCAGGTGGACATTATGATTGGGCCGAGATCGGCTCTTTTTGCGCCTTTTTCCAACCTGGGACTGATTGTGATTGACGAGGAACACGAGGGGGCTTATAAGAGTGAGACTATGCCCCGGTATCATGCCAGGGAGGTTGCCGAGATCAGAGCCAGGCTGGCAGGAGCAGATGTGATTTTGGGCTCTGCCACCCCTTCCATGGAATCCTATAGCAGAGCCCTGTCTGGGGAATACGGGCTTCTGCGCCTTGAAAAAAGAGCTTCATCAGACAGCCGACTGGCCCAGACAGAGGTGGTGGATCTGCGGGAGGAGCTTAAAACAGGAAATAAAACCATGTTCAGCCGTACTCTGTCAGAGCATATTCAGGACAGGCTGAACCGGGGGCAGCAGATTATGCTGTTTATGAACAGGAGAGGGTATTCGAGCTTTGTTTCCTGCCGTTCCTGCGGGGAGGCGATCCAGTGTCCTCACTGCGATGTGTCTATGACGCTTCACAAAAATGGACGTCTGTACTGCCATTACTGCGGTTATTCCCTGCCTATGCCGAAGCTGTGTCCTTCTTGTGGATCCCCTTATATTGCAGGGTTTGGAACCGGCACGCAGAAGCTGGAGGAAATGACAAAAAGGCTGTTTCCTCAGGCCAGAGTGCTCAGAATGGATGCAGATACCACCTCCAAAAAGGGAGGGCATGAGGAAATTCTTTCAGCTTTTGAGGCAGGAGAGGCGGATATTCTCATCGGGACACAGATGATTGTCAAAGGACATGATTTTAAACATGTGACGCTGGTGGGAATTATGGCGGCGGATCTCTCCCTGAATACACCGGATTACCGGTGTGCGGAGAGAACTTTTCAGCTTTTGACACAGGCAGCAGGGAGGGCTGGAAGAGGCAGCCAGCCGGGAAATGTGGTGATTCAGACGTACAGGCCGGATCACTACAGCATTGAGACGGCGGCCAGACAGGACTACGAGGCCTTCTACAGCCAGGAAATCGCCTACAGGAAAATGATGAATTATCCGCCGGTCTGCCGAATGTCTGCCGTGCTGTTTGCAGCCAAGAACGAGTCTTTGCTGGATCATTTCTGCCAGAAGGCTTTGAAGCAGATTTCCGGCATTCTGGAAGGGCTTTCTGAGTCCTTCCAGTCCATCGGGCCGGTTAATGCCCCGGTCTACAAAGTTAATGATATGTATAGAAAAATTTTATATATTAAGTGTGAAAATTGTGATATACTAGATAAAATCAGGGATAGTATGGACTTTCTGATGGAAAACGGCGCGGGAAGCGTTCAGGTGCAGTATGACGTGTCGTAAGCTTATCAAAAAGGTAACAGAAATAACAGAGCATAGAAGGAGAGGACTTAATATGGCAATCAGAGAAATCAGAACAATCGGAGACGAGGTTCTCAGAAAAGAGTGCAAGCCGGTGAAGGAGATGACTCCCCATACGGCAGAACTGATAGAGGATATGTTTGACACCATGTATCAGGCGAATGGAGTAGGACTGGCAGCGCCCCAGGTAGGAGTGCGCAAGCAGATTGTAGTCATTGATGTGGAGGACGGAAACCAGTATGTGCTGATTAACCCGGAGATCCTGGAAACCAGCGGAAGCCAGACAGGTCCGGAGGGATGTTTAAGCGTGCCTGGAAAATCCGGAACCGTAACCCGTCCTGATTACGTCAAGGTAAAAGCCTTTAACGAAGATATGGAGGAGTATATTCTGGAGGGGGAGGATCTGTTAGCCAGAGCAATCTGTCATGAGTGCGATCACCTGAGCGGAATCTTATATGTGGATAAGGTTGAAGGTGAGCTGGAGGATGTCAGCGGAGAACTCGAGGAAGAGTAGCACTTGGCAGTCCACAAGCAGAAAGGGGATGCACACATGAAATTAGTATATATGGGAACGCCTGATTTTGCAGTTCCGGCTCTCGTTTCTTTAGTAGAGGCGGGGCATGAGGTGGCGGCAGTGGTAACCCAGCCAGATAAGCCTAAGGGCCGGGGAAAAGCCGTTCAGATGACTCCTGTGAAAGAAAAGGCTCTGTCCTACGGGATTCCTGTTTATCAGCCGATCCGCGTAAAGAAAGATGAAGAATTTTTTAATATTTTAAAGGAGATTCAGCCGGACGCTATTGTGGTAGCTGCCTTTGGACAGATTCTCCCGAAAGAGATTTTAGATCTTCCCAGGT
>CAUCIO010000150.1 GCA_958442925.1 uncultured Clostridium sp.
GCGTATCCATTCCTGTAAACTTGCCGATCATCTTGTCATAGCGGCCGCCGCCTGCCACAGAGCCTCCGAAGCCCTCCATGGACACCTCAAAAATAGTTCCTGTATAGTATCCCATTCCTCTTACAAGAGTCGGGTCAAATTCGATACCGAACTTTACCTCTGCGATAGAGGATACTGTCTCCATAATCTCAGCCAGTCCCTCGGCTGTGCCTTCCTTCACAACGCCTTTCAGCGTCTCGCCCAGGGCTCGCACACCGTCTGCGTCTGTCTTTACGGAGTCCAGCAGCGCCTTGTACTTCTCTACGCTTTCAGCCTCATAGCCAAGCTCCATAAGCTCAGCTGCCACTCCGTCAAGACCGATTTTATCCATCTTATCCAAAGTGATGAACACCTTGTCGCAGTCATTCTCCGGGAAGCCGCAGTAGGAAGCCATAGCTTTTAACAGCTCCCTGTCGTTGATGCGGACAGTAAAGGAGTTGTCCGGGCAGATCCGGGACAGGGCTGTGGTGGTAGCTGTAATCAGCTCGATCTCAGCCAGAGAGGTCGCATCTCCTAAAATATCGATATCGCACTGTACAAACTGTCTGAAACGTCCCTTCTGAGGACGGTCAGCTCTCCACACGCTTCCCACCTGCAGAGCCTTAAAAGGGCTTGGAAGGTTTGCAGAATTATTGGAATAGTAGCGGGACAGCGGAAGAGTCAGGTCGTAGCGCAGACCGCCGTCTACCAGATCTGCCTCCTCCTTTGCTGTCTCCAGGTTTAACTTCTCACCTCGTTTTAAAATCTTGAAAATAAGCTTTTCATTGTCTCCGCCCTGCTTACTGGTCAGGTTCTCAATGTGCTCCACGCATGGAGTCTCAATGGCAGAAAAGCCGAATCCGCGGTAGGTCTCCTTAATCTTTCCAAGCACATAATCACGGATTTCCATCTCTGCTGGTAAAATATCTTTCATACCAGTTACTGGTTTTTTCTTCAAAGCCATGGTAATCACTCCTGTTTTCTAAGTATTTATTTTTCTGATCGCGGCGTCATCTGGCAGATGAGTTTTTCTTTCCGAAGAAGCATCTCCTCCACCCGGTCGATATACTGCTCTACTTCCTTGACATTTTCCGCTCTTTCCAGACGGTTTTCCGCTGGAAATACTACCTTGGTAGTCGTTCCGGCTCCGCAGGCCATAATGGTCTGCTTCTCCTCCATAATGAGGATGTTGTAAATGCAGGCCTTGCCAGGCGCGCTGTAACCTACGTTCTCAAAGTTGCCAGCCATATTTTTCTGTCTGTAGAGATAGTAGGGCTCCATGCCCATCTCCTCTGCATATCGGGCTGTCATGTCGATCATTTCCTGAGTTCCGGTAATTTTCAGATTTCCGTATTTTTCCCGGAACATATTGAGCCTTGCAGCCCTCTTAATAGCCAGGGAATGAACGGTCAGGCTGTCAGGCCCCAGCTTTTTAATCTCTTCCATGGTCGCCCTGACGTCCCCCTCATCTTCCTCTGGAAGACCTACTATCAGGTCCATGTTGATATTGTCAAAGCCCAGCTCTCTGGCCAGACGGAAGGTTTCCTTCACCTGCTCCACCGTATGGCGGCGGCCGATTAAGTCTAACGTCTCCTGCTTCATGGTCTGGGGGTTAATCGAAATACGGGTAATTCCGTGTTTTCTCAATACCTCCAGTTTCTCTCTGGTAATGCTGTCCGGCCGTCCGGCCTCCACTGTAAACTCTTTCACCTGATCTATGGGGAAGGTGCGTTCCACCTTGTTTAAAATAGCCTCCAGATCCTCCGCGCTCAGAGAAGTAGGCGTTCCGCCTCCGAAATAAATCGTATCTAAAGGCCGTCCCTTCATCTTCTCCGCCACATAGTCCATCTCACGGAACAGAGCGTTTAAGTAAAGTCCCGTCCTCCCCTGCCATTTTCCAATCGGAAAGGAGGTAAAGGAGCAGTAAAGACAGGTAGTAGGGCAGAATGGAATGCCGATATAAAGGCTGTAGCCGTTTTCATAGTCCACAGCTGATAAAAGCTCCTTTTCACGTCTGGCCACATTCAGGCTCAGAGCAATTTTCTCCTCGCTGGTAAAGTAGGTTTCCTTCATGTAATCGTGGATTTCCTGATCGGAAGCTCCCTCGTAAAGACGTGTCAGGGCAATTTTCGTCGGGCGGATGCCGGTAAGAGTTCCCCAGGGAAGTTCCTTTCCCGTCATCTGCCGCATCATGCAGTACAGCTCACGCTTAATCCTGTTCTTCGTCTCAAAGCGGCTCTCATCTATCAAAATTCTGCCCTCTGAGACTGTCTCGAACCTGCTCGTCCCGCTCTGTTCATCCTGATACTTCAGACGCTCCGCTGAAAGCAGGAACTCTTCTCCGGAGTGTCCGCCCCGCACGATAAGCTGTGCCTCCTGTAAGGCCTCTCCCTCATCGTGGGTAAATTTCTGCCCCGGACAAAAGGCCATAAGAAGTTCCCTGATATCCTGTTCAAATGATTGATCGCTAAGCAGTATTCCTATCATCTTGTTTCCTGTCTTTCCCCTATTCTAACAGCTTTCCCTTGTAGGGAGCCAGCGGATTGTATTTTTTCTCATCTCCAATGGTGGTGTAGCCTAAATGCCCCGGATATACGTTTACATCCTCCGGCAGCTCAAACAGGCGGTCAAGAACTGAATGAAGCAGCTTGACAGAACTTCCGCCAGGCAGATCCACACGTCCATAAGAGCCCTCAAACAGGGTATCTCCGGCAAACAGAGCCTTTTCGCTCTCTATGTAGTAACAACAGGAGCCCTCTGTATGTCCCGGGGTAGCGATCACCTGGAAGTCATAGCCTATCAGATTCACAGTCTCCCTGTCTCTCACCCATACGTCCGCCTCTGCTCGGATTACTGTGCCAAAAAGGCTCTTGGACAGATTCAGATCCTCGTCTGCCATCAGCTCCTTCTCGTCCTCCAGAGCATAAACCTTCGCTCCAAAAGCCTTCTTCACCTCATCCATGGCTCCAATATGATCAGAGTGGCCATGAGTCAGCAAAACAGCCTTCACATCCAGCCCATCCCGTTTACAGCACTCAATAATCAAGTCTCCCCTGTCTCCCGGATCTACAATCACCGCTTCCTTTGTTTCCTCGTTTGATACGATATAGCAGTTAGTCTGCACATAGCCTACTGTCAGCTTTTTAATCTGCATTCGCCTGTCCTCTCCTTCAGCATAAGTTTAACAAAATACGGAAACATAGAGAAAACTGCTTATCCGGCAGTTCTCTCTATATCTATTACGCCTTCAATCTGTCTCAGCTTGTCGGCCAGTTTATTCAGTTCTTCAATTCCCTGGATGTCGAAAGTCATCAGAATAGTGGCCTTTCCCTGCTTGGTAGTTCTCACATTCATAGATTTAATATCAATCTGGCGCTCCGTAAACACCTTGGACAGATCCACAAACATACCAATCCGGTTATTGGCAAAAATCTTAATCTCTGTGGTGTAGCGCTCTTTGCCCGCCGCATCCCCGGCCGGCTGCTGCCACTCCGCCTCAATGAGCCTTGCCTTCTCGTCCTCCGGCAGGTTCATCACATTGATACAGTCCGTTCTGTGAATAGAAATTCCCCGGCCTCTTGTCACGAAGCCCACAATCTCATCTCCCGGCACAGGGCTGCAGCACTTGGAAAAACGCACTGCCAGATCGTCGATTCCTTTCACCACAATACCGCTCTTGGACTTGCTGTGAGCAATGGCTACAGGAGCCTTGTTTCCGTCTCCAATAGAATCTAAGATAGTAGCGTCCGTCTTCTCCTTCTCCATCTTCTTCGTATGGGCCTCCATCATCTTGTTGATGACCTGCCCCTCTTTCAGGCCGCCGTGGCCGATGGAGGCGAGAACGGAATCCCAGTCCTTGTAGGAGTAGCGCTTCATCACCTTTTCCATAAACTCAGGCTTATTAAGCTCTGAATAATTGATGCCCTTATTCCGGCAGTATTTGTCAATCATATCGCGGCCGCGGATGATATTGTCTTCCTTTAACTCCGCCTTAAACCACTGGTTGATCTTATTCTTTGCCTGGGTGCTCTTCACAATCTTCAGCCAGTCCCGGCTGGGCCCCTTACTGTTCTGAGACGTCAGAATCTCAATCCGGTCGCCGTTTTTAATCACATAGTCAATATTCACCAGCACGCCGTTGGCCTTGGCTCCTACCATCTTATTGCCCACCGCGCTGTGGATAGAGTAGGCGAAATCAATGGGTGTGGAACCGCTGGGCAGATTCTTTACATCTCCAGACGGGGTAAAGCAGAACACACTGTCTGAGAACAGATCCAGATCGCTTTTTAAAGAATCCAGAAATTCTTTGTTGTCGGACATATCCTTCTGCCATTCCAGAATCTGGCGCAGCCAGGAAAGCTTCTCCTCTGCGCTGTCCATGGCTGCCTTGGTGCTTCCGCTCTGCTTGTATTTCCAGTGGGCGGCAATTCCGTACTCAGCCACCCGGTGCATCTCGTAGGTGCGGATCTGAATCTCAAAGGGGCGTCCGCTGCTTCCAATCAAAGTCGTGTGCAGCGACTGGTAATTATTGATCTTCGGCATGGCAATATAATCCTTAAAGCGGCCTGGAATCGGCTTGTACATCTCATGGATCACGCCCAGAGCCCCATAGCAGTCCTTCACTGTATCCACAATAATTCTGACTGCAAACAGATCGTAAATCTGATCCAGAGTCTTGTTCTGCTTCACCATTTTTTTATAAATGCTGAAGAAATGCTTCACCCGGCCGTCCACTTTACAGTCAATGCCAGCGTCGTCCATGTGGCTCTTAACCTCGTCCACAATGCTCTTTACAAAAGCCTCTCTGGAATCTTTTCTCAAAGAGATCTTTTCCGCCAGATCGTAATATACGTCCGGCTCCAGGTATTTCAGGGCCAGATCGTCAAGCTCTGTCTTAATCCTGGAAATTCCCAGGCGGTCTGCAATGGGAGCGTAGATTTCCATGGTCTCCCTGGCCTTTTCCTTCTGTTTCTCCGGCTTCATATACTGAAGAGTTCTCATATTGTGGAGGCGGTCCGCCAGTTTCACCAGGATAACCCGGATATCCTTAGCCATGGCGAGAAACATCTTGCGCAGATTCTCCGCCTGCATCTCCACCTTATCCTTATCCCAGTTAATATTCGTCAGCTTCGTAACGCCGTCTACCAGCAGCGCCACCTCGTTTCCAAACTGCTCTGCCACTCCTGCCGTAGTCATCACCGTATCCTCCACCACGTCGTGAAGAATACCGGCCACAATGGTCTCCTTGTCAAGCTCCAGATCTGCCAGGATAATCGCTACGCACAGAGGATGGATGATGTAAGGCTCTCCGGACTTGCGCTTCTGCTCCTTGTGAGCATCATAAGCAAGCCTGTAGGCTTTCTCCACCATAGAAATATCGTCAGACGGATGGTATCTGTGGATACTGTTAATCAAATCCTGATACAATACCTCCGGGCTTGTAAAATCAGCAGGCTGCTCCAGCTCTCTATCCAGTTGTTTTATCTGATCCATCTTTTCCATACATACGCCTCCCAGCTTCAGGCATCTGCTCCCATCATGCCTTTGTCGTTTTATAGAGAATTATCACTATTATAATTTTTTTTGTCAGAAAATGCAATTATTTTCTGCTTTCGCCTAAAT
>CAUCIO010000151.1 GCA_958442925.1 uncultured Clostridium sp.
ATTGCAGAGACAGAGAAATACGCTCATGTAACCTTCTTCTTTAACGGCGGTGTGGAGGAGCCTAACGAGGGAGAGGACCGCATTCTTGTTCCATCCCCGAAGGAAGTTCCAACCTACGACTTAAAGCCTGAGATGAGTGCCCCTGTTGTATGCGAGAAGCTGGTGGGAGCTATTAAGTCAGGCGATTACGACGTAGTGATTGTAAACTTTGCAAATCCTGACATGGTAGGCCACACAGGCGTGGAAGCTGCCGCCATCAAGGCGATTGAGGCAGTAGACCAGTGCATTGGAAAAGCAGTGGATGCAGTGAAGGAGATGGGCGGCGTTATGTTCATCTGTGCGGATCATGGAAACGCCGAGGTTATGGTGGATCCGGAGACAGGAAAACCATGGACTGCCCATACCACCAATCCAGTTCCATTTATCCTCGTAGGAGCAGACGCTTCCTACGGACTGAGAGAGGGCGGATGTCTGGCAGATATCGCTCCAACTTTAATTGAGCTGATGGGTATGGAGCAGCCGAAGGAGATGACAGGAAAATCCCTTCTGATCAAAAAATAGAAAGCAGGGATACTGCAGGAGGAGAAGGAATGAAAACAGCGATTGTCACGGACAGCAACAGCGGAATTACCCAGAGACAGGGAGAGGAACTGGGAATCTATGTGCTTCCAATGCCGTTTATGGTGGACGGCAGAACGTATCTGGAGGGAGTAGATCTGACTCATCAGGAGTTTTATGAGAAAATGAACGGAGGAGCTGATATCAGCACCTCCCAGCCTTCTCCCGCTTCAGTGATGGAGCTGTGGGATGAGCTTCTTAAAACATATGATGAGATTGTCCACATCCCCATGTCCAGCGGCCTTTCCAGTGCCTGCCAGACTGCCATGATGCTGGCCCAGGACTACGAGGGACGGGTCCATGTGGTAGATAATCACCGGGTTTCAGTGACTCTGAGACAGTCTGCTTTAGACGCGCTGCAGATGGCAGAGGCAGGAGTAAGGGGCGCTGATATTAAGAAAAAGCTGGAGGAAACCCAGGGAGACTCTGTAATTTATATTACTGTGGATACTCTGAAGTACCTGAAAAAGGGAGGCCGAATTACGGCTGCAGCCGCAGCTTTAGGAACACTTTTAAAGATTAAGCCGGTTTTAATTATCCTGGGCAAAAAGCTGGACGCCTTTGCCAAGGCCAGAACGACAAAACAGGCAAAAAATATTATGATCTCAGCGATTCAGAAGGATTTAAAGGAACGGCTGGGAGATGAAAACTGCACAAAAACGCATATTGAAATCGCCCACACACAGAATGACGAGGCGGCTCAGGCGTTCAGCGAGGAGCTGAGGGAGCTGTTTCCGGAGGCAGATATTTATCTGGATCCCCTTCCGCTCAGCATTGCCTGTCACATTGGTCCTGGCTCTCTGGCTCTGGCGGCGACCAGAAGGATGGAAAGATAGATGTGGAGCGGTGTTTTTAAGAAGAAAAACAGGAGGGAGGCCCGCCATGCAGTGAGCATGCGGCTCCCTCTGCTTTTCTGTATTCTGGTGTTTACCATTGTCCCCCTTCTGGTTCAGTCAGCTATGCTGACTTCCACCCTGCGGCAAAGCCAGGTGGAGGATTCCATGATTCATGCCCAGAACAAATGCCTGATTCTGGTCAACAAGATGTTAAGCTCAGACTATGCAAACAGCGGGGTAAAGAACCCGATTATGGATACAGAGCTGGCAGTGACAGCGGAGCTGTTCAACGGCCGGATTCAGGTGGCGGATCGGAATTTTAAGATTGTGAAGGATACCTACGGGCTGGCAGAAGGGAAATTTAATATCACAGAAGAGGTTTTGAAGGCCTATTCCGGAGAAACTCAGAGCAGCTATAACAGGAAAAAGGACTATTTTGCCCTGGCTTTCCCTATCCAGGAGAAGGAGGAGAGCGGGCTGGCAGACGGAGTTCTCCTGTTTACTGCATCTACAGAGGGGATAGAGCTTCTGGACAGTCAGATATCAGAGAAACTGTTTTTCTTTCAGATTGTGATTCTGTGGCTGGCAGCAGGTCTGGCTTTTCTGGCAGCAGGAGTGCTGATTCGGCCGTTTACAAGGCTCAGACGTGTTCTGGGAATTGTGGCAGACGGAGATCTGGAACAGGATATTCTGGTGGGAGATTATAAGGAAACCAGGGAAATTTCTGAGGCAGTAAGCCGCACTCTGGGAAAACTGAAGGCAGTGGATCAGTCCAGGCAGGAGTTTGTATCTAACGTATCCCACGAGCTGAAGACGCCGATTACCTCGATCCGGGTTCTGGCAGATTCTCTGATGGGGATGGAAGACGCTCCGGCAGAGCTTTACCGTGAATTTTTATCAGATATTTCTGATGAGATTGACAGGGAGAGCAAGATTATCGATGATCTGCTGACTCTGGTCCGGGCGGATAAATCCAATGCAGAGCTGAACGTGGCCACCGCTAATTTAAACGAGCTGATGGAGCAGATTTTAAAACGGCTCAGGCCCATTGCAAAAAAGCGGAATATAGAGCTGGTATTTGAAAGCATTCGACAGGTGTCGGCAGATGTGGACGAGGTAAAACTTTCTCTGGCCCTTACCAACTTAGTGGAAAATGCCATTAAGTATAATTATGAAGACGGCTGGGTTCATGTGACTCTGGATGCAGACCACAAGTTTTTCTATGTGAAGATTGCAGACAATGGAATCGGAATCTCCCAGGAAGCGCAGGAGTATGTGTTCGAGCGTTTTTACCGGGTGGATAAGGCCAGATCCAGAGAGACGGGAGGAACCGGCCTGGGACTTGCCATTACTAAGAGCATTGTGCTCATGCATCAGGGAGCGATCAAGCTGCAGAGTAAAGAGGGAGAGGGAACGACTTTCACCGTCCGGATTCCCTTAAATTATATTCCCTAGGGGACAGGAGGGCAGGAATGAAAACAGCTGGAACAGGCTTCAGGAGACGAAAAAAGATAAAGTGGTTTTTGACAGCTGCGCTTCTTCTGGCAGCTCTCTGCACAGGATGCGGAAAAAAGCAGGAGGAAGGGGACGAGACGGCCCGTCAGGGAGCATATCAGATTTATTATCTGGATGCTTCAGGGCTTAAATTGAGTTCCTGCAGTTATGAAACAGAGACTGAGGACACGGAACAGCTCCTGGGGGAGCTGGCCGGCCAGCTTCTCACATCTCCGGCAGATACGGAGTACCAGCCGGTGCTGACGGAGAAGACCATGCTTCTGGGAATGAAAAAGAATGATAATGTGCTCTATCTGGATTTCAGCAAGGAGTACAACTCCATGGAGCCAATTCGGGAAATTTTGTGCCGGGCGGCGTTTGTAAAGACGCTGACTCAGGCAGAGGGGGTTGAGTTCGTAAACATCAGCTGTGAAGGACAGCCTAAATTAGACAGCGCAGGAAATCCGGTGGGGGCTCTGGGAAAGAGCGATTTTGTGGAAGGCGTTACAGATATCAATTCCTATGAACAGGCAGAACTGACGCTCTATTTTTCAAATCAGGAGGGAACAGCCCTGATTCCGGAAACCAGAACGGTGGTCCACAGCGCCAACACTTCTCTGGAACGCCTGGTGGTGGAACAGCTGGTGGCAGGTCCGTCTGATGACGGAGCCAATCCTGTGATTCCAAAAGAAACCAGGATTTTGAACATATCTGTGGCAGAGAATATCTGCTATGTAAATTTTGACAGCAATTTTCTGGCAGGAGTGCCTAATACCTCAGAAAAGCTGGCAGTTTATGCGATTGTGGATTCGCTGACAGAGCTTCAAACGGTAAATAAGGTACAGATCACAGTAAACGGATCCCAGGACATTATGTACCGGGACGCCATCCCTCTGAACAAGCCCTTTGACAGGGACGAGCAGTATATTTTAAATCAGGAGGGGTAAGACGGGGAGGAAACTATTATAAAACGACCGCTACTTTGGACAGCAGCAGCCATTGTACTTGGAGAGGCATGGGCGTATCTGGCCTGGAGGAATGCGGCAGACGAAATTATGATAAAAGGAGGCGCGGCCATATTGGCGGCGGCGCTGGTATTTTATGCCCTTTTTGCGGACAGAGGCAGGACAGCCGGGTCTGAAAAAGGGCTTTTTTCAACGGGGACCGGCTTTTTAAAGTCTGGAACAGGAAGCTTTGCAGCTGTCTGGATTCTGGTGGCAGCGGCCCTTCTGGGGGCGGCCAGGATGGGAGCCGGACTCCAGGAGGAAACTATTATAAAAGAAGAGGGAAATCCAGATTTTTCCGATCTGACAGCCAGAGCGGAGGGCATTGTGGAGACGATTCAGGAGAAGAATGGAAGGGTATCTGTCCAGTTGAAGCATGTAAAAACAGTGGTGAGAAAAACAGATGAGGCGGGGCAGCAGGGGAAAAGGGAGTACGCTCTGAAACGTCTCCTGGTCTACCTTCCGCCGGAGGACATGGAAATCGGGGAGATCCTGCCGGGAATGAAGCTTCTCTGCACAGGGGAATTAGAAAGCTTTGAACCGGCCAGAAATGAGGGAGAGTTTGATTACCGCCTTTACTACCGTTCCAGGGATATCTGCTGCAGGATGAGCGCAAAGAAGGCAGAAATAACAGAACATTCCGTCTGGCTTCTGCAGGCTGTGACATACAGGATTCGTGAACAGGCGAAGAAGCTTTTAGAACAATACTGCACAGAGGCAGACGCAGGGCTTCTGGCGGCAGTCCTCCTGGGAGACAAAACCAGGATGAATGAGGAAATCAATGAGTTGTATCAGAAAAACGGCATTGCCCACCTTCTGGCAGTCAGCGGGCTCCACATCTCTTTAATAGGAATGGGGGTATATCGTCTGCTCAGGCGGCTGGGACTGGGGTTTGGAGCGGCCGGCTTCTGGGCAGGCGGGCTGCTTTTTGCCTATGGAACCATGACTGGCTTCGGACCGTCAGTTTTTCGGGCCTGCCTGATGCTCGTCTGCTCCTTTTGGGCCGCTTATCTGGGCAGAACTTATGATCTTCTGTCTGCCATGGCCCTGGCAGCAGTCTGTCTGTCCCTTGAAAACCCATTTGTCATCTTTACAGGGGCATTTCAGCTGTCCTTTGGAGCTGTGTTTGCCATTGGCTGGGCCGGAACAGAGCTGGCCGACAGGCTGAGATGCCAAAAATCCTGGGAGAAGGCTCTGGCGGTAAGCCTGGCGATTCAGCTAGTCACTGGCCCCATTGTACTGTATCATTTCTTTGAATATCCTCTATACGGGATTTTTTTAAATTTTCTTGTGATTCCCCTTATGACTTATGTGGCAGGAGCAGGAATGGCAGGTCTTCTCATGGGGATGGCAGGCGTTTTTGCCGTCTCTTTTATTCCAGGACCGGCGGCGCTTTTTTTGAAAAAGATGCTGGACATTGGAGCTGTGGGAAGCATGGGAACATGCCACTACATTTTCATGGTATATGAGATGCTCTGCCGAGCTGCAGAGAGACTGCCGGGAAGCTCTCTGATCCTGGGGCGGCCAGAGCTTTGGAAGCTGGCGGCCTATTATATTGTGCTGGCCGCGTTTCTTGCCTGTTCAGGGAAAAGGGAAAGAGACAGGGTGAAAGAAAACATAAAAATCTGGGGATTCCTG
>CAUCIO010000152.1 GCA_958442925.1 uncultured Clostridium sp.
ACCGTAAGAAAGCGTAAGAAATCTACTGTTTTCAGGTTTTTGTGGCGCCGATTGCCGTATTTCAGTATACATTCTCATTACTTTATGATACACTCGATATAGATGTATTTATATAGAAAAAAGGGTGCTGAGGGGTATCTTTATGAAAGATAAGGGGAGCAGAAACAACTATGTATGGAAAACGGAAAATTAATAAAATTCTCATTGTAGACGATTCGCCTATGAACCGGGCGATTCTGGCTGATATGCTGGACGAACAGTATGAAATTCTGGAGGCAGAAAACGGCGTCTCTGCAGTTGAAATACTTCATCGCTGCGGAACAGACATTTCGCTGGTTCTTCTGGATATCGTAATGCCGAAAATGGACGGCTTCGAGGTACTTGCCATGATGCGCAGGTACCACTGGATTGAGGAGATCCCGGTTATTATTATTTCTGCTGAAAATTCACATTCCGTTGTCGAGCGGGCCTACGAGCTGGGAGCTACTGATTACATCAGCCGCCCCTTTGACGAAGTCATTGTCCACCGGCGGGTAATCAATACTATCATGCTGTACTCAAAGCAGAAGCGCCTGATTTCCATGGTGGCGGATCAGATGTATGAACGTGAAAAAAGCAATACTCTGATGGTTTCCATTTTGAGCCACATCGTAGAATTCCGTAACGGAGAAAGCGGTCTCCACGTACTCCACATCGGTACTATGACAGAACTGCTGCTGAAGCGTCTTCAGGAAAAAACAGAGCTCTATGATCTGGATCCGGCTAAAATTTCCATGATCAGCAAAGCAGCCGCTTTTCACGACATTGGAAAGATCTCTGTTTCTGAAGAGATACTGAACAAGCCGGGACGTCTGACACCGGAAGAATTTGAAATTATGAAAACCCACTCTGCCGTAGGAGCTGATATGCTTGAAAAACTGCCTCTCCACAAGGAAGAACCGTTAGTTCAGATTGCCTATGAGATCTGCCGCTGGCATCATGAGCGCTATGACGGAACGGGATATCCTGACGGTCTGAAAGGGGATGAAATTCCCATATCTGCCCAGGCGGTCTCCCTGGCAGACGCCTATGACGCCCTGATCAGCGAGCGGGTCTATAAAAAGGCGTTTTCCCACGAAAAGGCGCTGCGTATGATTTTAAACGGAGAATGCGGCTCTTTCAATCCTCTTCTCCTGGAATGCCTTCTGGATATTTCCGACCACATTCAGGAAGAGCTGGCCATTAATTCTCTGAACCGTGTCAGCGAACGTGAAATCAATACTATTATAGAGCAGCTGCTCTCCCATAAGGATATCTCTTCCTCTAACCGGACTTTGAGCATGCTGGAGGAGGAACGGATCAAATTCCAGTTTTTTGCTTCACTGTCATCAGAAATCCAGTTTGAATATACGGTGGTGCCTTCCATGATCACGCTTTCTGACTGGGGGGCAGAACGACTGGGTATCTCACGGACAATTATTAATCCGGAGAAAAATCAGGAACTGCTCTCCATCATCGATTCAAAGGTACTGTGTGCACTTGGAAGAAAACTTCAAAGTGCAGATCCCTCCTCACCGGATGTAGAATATGAAACACAGCTAATCATTGACGGCATTCCCAGAACCAGCCGCATTATCTGCCGTACTCTCTGGACACACACAGCTGCGCCGGAATACAGCGGAGCCATTGGAAAAATCGTATACTCTATGGCAGAGGAGCAGGAGACAGCTTCCTCTTCAGCAGAATAAGGGAGGCAGATACTATGACTTTACAGGAATTATATGAAACCATCGGCGGAAATTACAGCAGTATTGCGGATCGGCTCCGTACAGAAGAACGGATTAGAAAGTTTGTCTTACTATTTTTAAAAGATAACAGTTTCCAGACCCTTACCCAGGCTTTGGAACAGGGAGATACAGAAGAAGCATTCCGGGCAGCCCATACCTTAAAGGGAGTCTGCATGAATTTAAGCTTCGACTCTCTTTTCCTGCTTTCCAGTGAGATAACCGAGTATCTGAGAAATCAGGAGATTTCCAATGCCTTTCAGGTATTGCCCAGACTGATATCATGCTATGAAACACACGTTTCTGCTATTTCTGCATATGCGGATACTTAGTACATACAGAAAGGAAACCGTATGGTCAAAAATTTCGAAAAAATAATGGATGCTCTGCATGGCGGCATCGCAAAATATGACAGCGGAACAGATCAGTTCGTATTTCAGTACTGTTCCGAAAGCGCTGCGCACCTGCTGGGCTGCACTTCTGACGAAATTCTCAAAGAGAATGAAAATGCGCTGGAAATCGTCTGTGAAGAGGATCGAATGCAGGTCGATCAGGCACTTCGGACGGCCATGAAAAAAGAAATCGGCCTCAACGCCTACTTTCGCGCAGCAAGTAAAAGCCATCATCTGAAATGGTGCCAGCTGAACAGCTGGTTTGACAATGGCTGCTTTCTGGTTCTGTTTTCCGGTATGTCCCCTGAAATGCAGCTTTTCCAGAACATTGCAGAGGAAACTGCAGACGATATCTATGTAATCGGAAAAAATGACTACAGCCTTCTCTATGCAAATGAATTAAAACGCCCCTTCTGTAAAGAAGAGAACAGAGCCGGTCAGACCTGCTACCAGATTTTTCATGGCAAATCCTCCCCCTGTGAATTCTGCACATTGGAACATAAAGGCAGCACTATGGAAGAATCGGTCGTGGAAGTCAAGGGACGCTTTTTTGCAACCAGATTTCGTGAGATAGACTGGAATGGAATTCCTGCTTATGTTAAATTTGTCCGCGATGTGACAGAAGAGGTGGAAAGCAAAAAGGAAAGGGAACGCCTGGAACAGTATTTCCAGACAGTAGTCAAATACCTTCCCGGCGGCATGGCCGTTGTATATCACGAACTGGGCGGCCGTTTGAAGCCGGAATATCTGTCTGACGGATTTGCCGAAATGCTGGAAATGTCTAAAGAAAAAGCCTGGAACATGTATGAAACAGACGCTCTCTCCGGAGTCCACCCGGATGATCGGGAGTATGTGCGAAAAAATCTGGAGCAGTGCATCAGAGAAAATCGTGAAAAATATGAACTGCAGTACAGACTCCAGAAAAATGATGGCAGCTACATCTGGATCAATGCCAAATTTTCCGTGATTCAGTGTGACGAAGGTAATGCACGTGTTTATGTGGATTATCACGATATTACAGCTGAAAAAAAGATGCAGGAACAGCTGCGGCAGCAGTATAAAGAGCAGATTCACCAGCACTATCTGTCAGCAGGGCCTGATGCCCTGATCCTCGGGCATTGTAATATTACACAAAATAAAATTTATGAAATTGTAGATCACACTCATTCAGGACTTCTGGAAGCCTTTGGAGATATCAGGGAAGAGTTTTTTACAGGGATCGGAACTCTGATTGTGGACGAAAAAGAGAGAGCGGAGTTTTATTCTAAATATCTGAATGAGCCGTCCATGAAGGCATATGAAGCTGGCATAAAAGAAGTTCTGATGCCTTGCTTTATTAGGCTTCCCCATCAAAAAGCCGGAAAATATGTGCAGTTTAAGGTTATCCTTGTGGAAACGCCTGATACTGGTGATGTGACAGGAATTCTCACAGTAACTGATATTACGGAGAAGCAGATTCGTGAAAAAATTTTTATGAAACTATCCTCCACCAACTACGATCTGGTGGCAAATGTTAATCTTTTTTCTGATTTTTACGAAATTGTAAGCGGCGGAGATGAAAATATTCCAGAAATGCGGGGACACAACTCAGAGCGGATTGAACGCGTTATCAGTCAGGCGGTTGTTCACAGTGAAAGTGAGCGGCTGTACCTGTCCAGAATGCTGGATCCCTCTGCCATGCTGGAACGTCTTACTAAGGAAGGAACTTATTCCTTTACTTACTCGTTATACAATGCTGCAGGCGAGCTGCGCACGAAAAAGATGAATATCTACGCCATTGATCTTCGTCTGGGACGTGTCTGTTTTATCCGCGCTGATGTCACTGATATTCTGGAAGCCGAACGGAAAACCAAGGAAAATCTGGAGCAGGCTCTGGAAACAGCCAAAAAGGCAAACCGTGTAAAAAGTGATTTTCTTTCTTCCATGAGCCACGATATCCGGACCCCCATGAACGCGATTATGGGGATGACGACTCTGGCCCTGTCTAATTTAGACAATACGGAAAAGGTAAAGGATTATCTTCGCAAAATTTCCGTTTCATCCCAGCACCTGCTCAGCCTGATTAACGATATCCTCGATATGAGCCAGATTGAGCAGTCCAAAATCCATCTAAACTGTCAAACGGTATTGATCGATGAGCTGCTGAATCATATTTCTTCGATTATGACCTCCCAGGCTGAAAACGCGGGACTTCAGTTTAAGATTGAAGCTGGCCGGTTTGAGCACTCCCGTTTTTCCGGGGATTCCCTGCGGATTAAGCAGATTCTGATCAATCTGTTAAGCAACGCCTTTAAATTTACTATGGAAGGCGGAACCGTCCTGTTCCGGGCTGAAGAAATCCCTGCAAGGGAAAAAAATCACGGACGGTATCTGTTCACGATTCAGGACAGCGGAATCGGTATGACTGAAGAATTTATGAGCCATCTGTTCGAACCGTTTATCCGAAGCAATACAGTATCCAGAGTTCAGGGAACCGGATTGGGCTTAAGCATCACAAAAGGGCTGGTTGATTTAATGGGCGGTGAAATCCGCGTGTACAGCCGCCTGCAGGAAGGCACTACTTTTGAAATAGAGCTGGAATTTGAAATAGTCGAGACAATTAAAACAGAAGGTTCGAAAGAAGGTCCCGATGCCGCAGCAGAAGATCTGTCTGGTTATCACTTCCTTCTGGTAGAGGACAATGAAATTAATTCTGAAATTCTCGGCGAGCTGCTGCAGATGCGTGGGGCAACCTTTGTGGTAAAAACTGACGGCCTGCAGGCTGTCGAGGAATTTAAACGGTCAAGCCCAGGAACTTATGACGCCATTTTTATGGATATACAGATGCCTGTCATGAACGGATACGAGGCCACACGCAATATAAGGAGCCTGGATCACCCTGATGCGAAATCTATTATTATTCTGGCAATGACTGCCAATGCCTTTACAGAAGATGTGCAGGCCTCCATCGAGGCCGGCATGAACGGCCACATCGCGAAGCCTGTAGATATTAATCTGCTGTATACGACGATTACCTCCATGCTGAAAAGCAGGAAATAAAGACTGCCTCAGCACAGAAGAGAAGCGGGGCAGCCGGAAGATGCTCTCCCGGCTGCCCCGCTTTCCTTCTTTCAATCCGCTACTTCTTAGCTTCCTCAAGCCGCAGATTGATCATATCATAAATAAAATTTACCGTTCCATCAATTCCAGAGCTGGCGCTGTTAATGCACAGGTCATAGTTATTGGCATTTCCCCACTGACGTCCTGTGTAGAAGTGATAATGTCTGGAACGTTCCCGATCCAGGCGCTTTAAATAGCGGATTGCCTGCTTAACTG
>CAUCIO010000153.1 GCA_958442925.1 uncultured Clostridium sp.
CCTGCCCTGAGAAAAAAGACGTTTCCCTGCCGGCCAGTTTCCGCTTCTCCTTCTGCCAAGGATTTTGCATATTCTTTTAAGCGGTCCTGTCCAACCCCCGCCTGCTCCACCGCTTTAAAAAACGTCTCCTCCCCTTCTGAGAGGGCTAAAAGCTCTCCCCTGGCTCCAAACAGGGCCAGAGAAATCCCAGACGCTTTTTTAATTTCCACCAATATGTTTTTCAGAGCTTTTTTCGGTATCAAGCTGCTTCCTCCTAACCGCTCTCCTGCTTCTATAAGCGGAAAAGAGGATACTGCCCCTGCAGCATCCTCCCCCGTTTTACTGCCTTGTTGGTTCAGGCAGTTTTTACATTAATTAAAAATTGCATTTTCTGTCTCAATGTCAAATGCGTGAATTTTCTCTGTATCCATGTACAGCTTAATCGCCTCGCCCGGTTTCACACGGACAGACGGATTCACTCTGGCTGTCCAGGTAGCTGTATCCATGTCAAAGTACAGGAATGTCTCAGCGCCCAGCATCTCGTATACGCGGATAGTAGCGTTCAGGCAGGCATCTTTGTTTCCGCGCTCAATATCTGACTCATCATGAAGATCCTCCGGACGGATTCCAAGAGTAACCCTCTTTCCAATGTAACCCTTCTCCTTTAAAACAGCTGCTCTCTTCTCATCCAGCTTAATCTCCTGACCGCAGAATACAAGGTGTACGCCCTCTGCATCCTCTTTTACATCTGCATCTACCATGTTCATCTGAGGTGCTCCGATAAAGCCTGCCACAAACTTATTACCTGGCTTATCGTACAGATTCTCTGGAGTATCCACCTGCTGCACTACTCCGTCCTTCATAACGACGATTCTGGTTCCCAGAGTCATGGCCTCTGTCTGATCATGAGTAACGTAGATAATCGTTGTGCCAAGTTTCTGATGGAGCTTGGAAATCTCGATACGCATCTGGCCTCTCAGCTTTGCATCCAGGTTGGACAGAGGCTCATCCATGAGGAATACCTTGGGATTTCTTACAATGGCTCGTCCCATAGCCACACGCTGTCTCTGACCTCCTGACAGCGCCTTGGGCTTTCTGTCAAGCAGATGCTCCAGATCCAGGATCTTGGCTGCCTCGTGAACCTTCTTGTCAATCTCGTCCTTGGGAACCTTTCTGATCTTTAATCCGAACGCCATGTTCTCATATACAGTCATGTGAGGATACAGAGCGTAGTTCTGGAATACCATGGCAATATCTCTGTCCTTTGGCTCTACATCGTTCATTCTCTTTCCGTCGATGTACAGGTCGCCGCCGGAGATATCCTCCAGTCCTGCCACCATACGCAGCGTGGTGGACTTTCCGCAGCCGGACGGGCCGACGAAAATAATGAACTCCTTATCTCCAATCTCCAGATTGAAGTCCTTAACAGCCTCAAAGCCGTTAGGATATTTTTTACAGATGTGTTCTAATTTAACTGTTGACATATGGATTCTCCTTCTCTATCAATGATTTCCGCATTCAGATGCATCCAGTATATAAAAGTTCCTCTGATTTTTCCACGGCACACCGCACAAAATACAGAAGATTTTTTCGTTATAATGACGAACCGGCAGAAAGATCCTTTACGCTTTCCCGGATCATCAGTTTGGCGGGAAGCGTCATCTGGACAGGCAGCTCTCGCTTTGTCAGAATCCGGTCGCTTATCATGTCCACGGCTCTCTCCCCCATAAAATCCATGTACAGGCGCATGGTGGTAAGCGGCGGAACCATGTATTTCGCTGTGGGAATATCGTTAAAACCTACAACACTGAAGTCCTCCGGACACCGCTTTCCCGCACGGCTGATGGCATTTAAACAGCCTACAGCCAGGGAGTCATTGGCCACAAAGACTGCCGTCGGCGGCTCCTGCAGATCCATCAGTTCATTCATCAGACGAAATCCCATCCGGGAGGTAAAAGCTCCGATCCGCTCATAGCCGTCATACTCCGCTTTCTTTTCCTTCACAAAAGCCCGGTACTCCAGAGTCCTCTTATCTGTCTGTGAAGGCTCTCCCGCATCTTCCATGTCATTTCCGCCGATAAAACCAATCCGCCTGTGTCCCTTCTCCCACAGATAATCGAGGATTCGTCTCGTCTCTCTGCGCAGATCAAACACAATGGAATCGTATTTATTGTAATCAGGATTGCTGTCCACAAAGATAGTCGGACGATTCAGCTCGTCAACCCGTTCCAGTTCTTCCTTTCCAAAGGTTCCCAGACAGATGACTCCGTCAATGCCTGATACCCGGAACTCGTCTTTTTCTGAAATGCTGACAAGCCTGCAGCCAAGCTCTGCAGCCCGCCTCTCTATGGCAATCCGTACGGAAAGGTAGTAGGGATCCTCCACCTCTCCTTCCAATGAATAATAATTGATCAGGAGAAGAGAGAGCCTGCGTTTCCTCTTCTTCTGGTTTTTCCCTCTGTATTCCAATTCCTCTGCGATCTCAAATATTCTCTTTTTCGTCGCCGCATTTACACTCAGAGTTTCATCGTAGTTTAACACCCTCGACACTGTGCTGATGGAACCCTGCGCCCGCTCTGCTATGTCCCTGATCGTTGCCATATATGCTTCTTCCTATTCTTTTTTATGTTTAGTGTCTGATTAGCAGAAGACAGCAAATGCCTGCTCCTCTACATTCTCCCTTTCTGGGAAGGAAAGGGCAAAGCTCATAGCAAAGTTCTCAATTCTTACCTTGCACTCCTCTGTCTGCTCCTGGCCGCAGGAATTGCTTCCAAGGCCGGAATGCCTCCAGTCCAGATTCAGGACAATATCATCCTGTTTCTTAATTTCACATGGATGAGCCGCATTTCTGAGAGCCTCTGTTGTATAATCGTGAACATTAATTCCCAATCCGTCTTTGGAGGTAACAAGAAGTCCCTCCTTCTCATTTGTTAAAGAAACCCAGCGGACGTTCTCTCTGTGTCCGTTTTCCTGAGGCATCACATAATTTGTATGCATTCCGTCCACATCGGTCTCATAGACGCCCATGACTGCCGCCTGTCTGGAATCGCAGTAATTCTCTCCTGATCCCAGGCCATACCATGCCACGTTGCGTAAATTTCCATTTACATTCATCTCCACGCCGATTCTCGGAAGGAATTCCGGCTCAAATTCCGGATTGCGGATGGCTGTGCCCTTCAGGCTCACTTCCAGGCTTCCGTCCCCATGAACGGTATACACATAGGCCAGCTTAAAGCCCCAGGCCTGATTGTAGCAGCCAAAATACTTCTGGATGTAAATCTGAGGCCTGCTCTCTTTCATGCTGACAGTCATATACTCTAATTCTTCCATCCCTCTGGAAACAAAGTAATTGTTTTTCCAGTCATTGACTTTGTACATATCGTTGTCAATGTCAGCCCGATCCACAGTGAGTACAGGACCTCTCTTAACAAATTCCTGCTCGCCCTTCTTCACGGAAGCCAGCATGCCGTGAACCTTGTCAAAAGAGTACACAATATCCTGGCAGGCGATGGAAATCTCTGTCGCTGTCTCAGAAACAGACACCGGTTTCTCTTTCCGTTTCACACAGGCTGTCTTCTTCTCAGCCAGCTGGAACTGGTAATGTCCCAGCTCATGGCCGGCCGGAGCCCAGTCAGTCTCCTTTTTCTCTTTGACAGAAATATTTAAATAGTAGTCTCTGTTGTCCTTCAGTTCAATGGCGCTGTGGGGGATTGTGATGATTTCTTCCACTCCCGGCTCTGTATGCAAAGAGTCAATGATGAAAGATTCCAGCGTCTCTTTTCCGTCTGTTACAGAGCACTCCAGATAAATTCCCTCCAGAGTCTTAAAATCATAATAATTCTTAACGGCAAACAGATCTCCCGTCTCGCCCAGACGCTCCATCCATACGGGGCAGATAACCTGCTTGTACTCCACAAGCCCCGGAGACGGCGTTCTGTCCGGCATAAGGAGTCCGTCGATACAGAAGTTGCCGTTTGTGGGGAAGTCTCCGTAGTTTCCGCCATATTTATAAGTAACCGTTCCATTCTCATCCGTCGTCTTGATTCCGTGGTCATACCACTCCCAGATAAATCCGCCCTGAAGACGATCATAGGTGCGGTAAAGCTTCTGATAGTCAGCCAGACATCCCGGTCCATTTCCCATGGCGTGGCTGTACTCACAGTGGATATGGGGACGGTTGTGCTTCATCTTCGTCTCCCCAATTTCCTTTAAGCCTTTTAATCTTGTATACATAGTAGAGTATACGTCTGTAATCTCAGCTTCAAAGTCTCCCTCATAGTGAATCAGACGGGAGCTGTCCATTGCCCGGACAGCTTCTGCCTCCTTCTTAAAGTTCACACCGAAGCAGGACTCATTGCCCAGGGACCACATGATGATGGACGGGTGATTGTAATCGCGCTCTACCATGCGGACTGCTCTGTCTACGTAGGCGTTCTCCCAGGATGGGTCGTCTGTGATCATATCGTAAACATGAGCCCATTCAAATCCATGGCACTCCAGATCCGCCTCATCGATCACATACATTCCGTACTCATCACAAAAATCATAAATAGCCTCAACAGACGGATAATGGGAGAAACGGATGGCATTGATATTGTGTTTCTTCATCAGAAGCACATCCTGTCTCATCACCTCCAGATCTACCGTTCTTCCGCCTTCCGGAGAATAGTCGTGATGGTTTACACCGTTAATCAGCACCGCCTTGCCGTTTACAGTAAACACATTCCCCTTAACTTCCACTCTTCTGAAGCCCGTGCGGTAGCTTACCTGGTGAGAAACAGTTCCGTTCTGCTCCATAACTGCAGTAAACGTATAGAGATAAGGCGTTTCTGCCGTCCAGGTATGGACTCCCTCAATCTCAGCGCAGATCGCCGCGCTCTCTTCGGCAGGCGCTTCCCCGGAAGCCGCCTTCTGGCCCTCAGCATCTGTGAGCGTCCACTTTAAGGTTCCCTCTCCAGCCAGACGAAGCTGTGCCTGAAAAAGTCCTGTAGTGTAGGAGTCATCCAGATCTGCATGGATCCGGCAGTCCTCAATCCTGGCCTTAGGCTCGCTGATCAGAGATACATTTCTGTAGATTCCGCTGTACCACCACATATCCTGATCCTCTAAATAGGTTCCATCGGACCATTTGTAAACGCGGACCGTTACCTGATTTTCTCCCTTATTAATATAGGAAGTAATATCAAACTCTGCCGGAAGGCGGGAAACCTTGCTGAAGCCCACATGTTCTCCGTTTACCCACACATCATAAGCGCTGTCTACTCCCTCAAACCGAAGGATCGTATCATTCTCCATCCAGCTCTCCGGAATCTCGAAGCTTCTTTTGTAAATTCCAGTGGGATTTTCTGTGGGCACATAAGGCGGATTTAAAGGAAACAGATACAGCACATCTGTGTAGTGCATGTGATCGTAGCCCTTAAGCTGCCAGCAGGAAGGAACTT
>CAUCIO010000154.1 GCA_958442925.1 uncultured Clostridium sp.
GCAATTTTCTGAAACATGCGCATGTCCAGTATGGCATGGGAGCAGATAGCGCTCTCCTCATCCTTCAGAAAATAGGAGGGGAAGGTGGCGTTGGAAATCAGATAGCTTCCCGTTTTATGGAGCGCGACGTTAGAAAGATGGGAGATGCCATTTTTTACCAGCTGGAAGCGGACTGGAAAGGGAATGACAGAGGCGTCTTCCGATACAACGAACAGATGAAGAAGACCGCAGGCTGCTGCAGCCTGTTCAATCAGATATTGATGTCCCAAAGTAAAAGGATTGGCATTCATAACGACTGCCCCGATGGGAAATCTGCTGTGAGGGGAGACAGCTCTGTCAGCCTGCGTTTCCTGGAGCAGCTGTTTTAAGTAACGGGAAAATCCGTCCTTTTTGTTTTCCATAAACACAGCTTCACCGTCAGTCCGGACAATTTCATAGAAGCCCAGCTCTTTAAAGAACATGGCTTTGCTGCATTTGGTGTAAAGGAACAAGTGGAAATTTCCGCGGCTGTACTGGTATTCCACCAGATGAGAGATCAAAAGGCCTGCCAGCCCCTCTCCCTGAAAATCAGAGTCTACAGCCAGACAGCGCAGGGTGTTTCCAAAACAGGAGCCAGTGGCTGCCAATCGATAGTTTTCATCGTAAAGACCTGCTGTGTAATCGAGATTTTTGTCCCTTTGTATGCCCTCCTTTTCTAACAGCCTGTTTACCTGCTCCAGCCCGCGTCTGTCCTGGGGGAGGATTTCGCTGATGCGATATTCTGCCATAGCTTTTATCTGCCTCCTTCATGGATTTTATGTTCTTTCATTATAATTCACATCGCAGAAAAAATCGAATATAAAAATACCTATATCTTCCATAAGAAAGAATGATGTATGAATGGCTTTTCTGAGGGCAGGATAAAGAAGAGAAAAGGGCCGTATGGAGCAGCAATACAGCCTGAAAATAAAAGAGAAAAACGGAGGAAGGCATGGATAATCTGTATACAGAGAAGAAATGGTATATAAAAGAAACAGACATGGCGAAGGACTCTGATAAAAACGTCAGAGGGCAGAATGTTTCGCAGGCACAGACAGGGGAGGAAGCGGAGAACCGGGCAGATGCAGCGGAGGAGAGGATCCGTGAGACCGGCCAGGCTCTTTTAGATGGAGGGAAACAGAAAAACAGGATTCATTTGCTGTCAGTGATTGGCGAAATTGAGGGCCATGAAAATTTATCAGGCAGCACGAAAACCACCAAATATGAACATATCCTTCCGGAGCTGGCAAAGCTGGAGGATGACGACCAGGTGGACGGAATGCTGATTTTGATCAATACAGTAGGAGGAGACGTAAGCTGTGGGCTTGCTCTGGCGGAGATGATTGCCTCCCTCAGCCGCCCTACAGTTTCCCTGGTCATAGGGGACAGCCATTCCATCGGAGTTCCTCTGGCTGTGGCGTCAGATTACTCTTTCATTGTCCCTACAGGAACGATGATGATTCATCCGGTAAGGATGACTGGAATGGTTATCGGCGCAGTTCAGACCTACGACTATTTTGAGATGATCCAGGACAGAATTTTAAGCTTTGTAGCAGGGCATGCTAAAATCGCTTATGATCAGCTGAAAAACCTGATGCTGAATACAGAAATGCTCACAAAGGATCTGGGAACGATCCTGGTAGGCCAGGAAGCGGTAAAAGAGGGATTGATTGATGAGGTGGGAGGAATCAGAGAGGCGTTACAAAAATTGAATGAATTAATCAAAAAAAAGAAAAAATTTTAATGCGTTGCAATTTCCTCTAAATTTATGTATACTTATCTGATGAGTAAAAAAATCTGGAGGCTTAGATAAGTGGCAGGTACAAGCAGGAAAAAACAGGAGACATCAGAAGGTCCGAGAACGCGAGCAAAAAACAGCAGAAGTAAAGGGGCGTCTTCCAGAAAAAAGGGAACGCCTTCCAGAACAGATAGAAAAACAGGGAAAAGTGCAGGAAAGGCTGATACAAAAGCCAGGGGAAGCAGCAGGCGTAAGGATCCGGAGCCGGAAGAAAACAGCTTTATTTTAACAGAAGTGGCGATTATTGCAGTGTTTGCATTGTCGGTGCTTCTGTTTTTGAGCAATTTTCATCTCTGCGGTGTGGTGGGGGATTTTTGCCGGGAAGCCATGCTGGGAGTTTTTGGAAAACTGGGATATCTGTTTCCGATTATTTTATGCGTAGGCAGCTGCTTTTATTTATCAAACAAGGGAAACAGAAGAGCAGTGATGAAACTGGCGGCGTCAGCGCTGACTCTGCTGGCGCTGTGCGGACTGGCTCAGCTGATTTTCGGAGGCGGCTACAGCGAGGAGATGAAACTCCTGGATTACTTTAAACAGGATGCTGTTTCAGGAAAGGGAGGCGGCATTGTAGGAGGCGCTCTGGTGACGGTTCTTTGCTCCACAGTGGGAACTGTTGGCGCCTACCTGATTTTCCTGGTGCTTTTCGCTATCGGGGCGGTGTGCATTACTGAGAAATCACTGGTAGGAGCTGTCAAACGGGGCAGCGGCCGGGCATACCGCTACGCAAAGGATGATATGGATCGCAGACGTGAAATCTACGAGGAGAGGCGAGAAGAGAGAAGGGAAGAACGCCAGCGCATCAGGGAGGAGAAAGCCAGAGGCATTGATATGGAGGCCGTGACTCTGGATAGGAATCCCTATGAGGATTCTTGTGAAAGTTCTGATGAGGATTTATGCAAAGATTCCCGAAGCGTTTTCCACAGCAGTATGAGAGAGGACAGTCTGGAAGATGACAGGCATGACAGCCTGGAAGACTATGTTCTGGAGCCTGAGAAACAGGAACCCTTGAATCCGGCTGACATTTTCCGCGGAAGTATTACTATGCCTGGCAGCGAGATTCAGAAGGACTTGCCTGAAGAGGAAAAGCCGTCTTCCGAGGAGGAGAGCAGCAGGACTTTTGTCAGCCGCAGGAAGGGCTCTGCCCATGCCGAGGCATTAAGGCAGGAGGAGATGTCCCCGTCTCTGCCTGAGACGGAGAAGCTGGAACCTATGAAAGAAAGCGGCTTTGACACTCCGGCCAAGGAGGAAAAGCTGTTAAAGAGCATTTACGCAGAGAGAGATACAAGGACTTTTGCTGAGCTTCGGATAGAGGAAGAACCGTCTGAAAGCGGGGATCTTGAAATTGAGAACCAGGAAGATGAAATATACTACGAGCCGATAGACGCTGACGAAGCGTTCATAGAGGAAGAGCCGGAGGCTGAGGACAGCCGTATTGAGGAACCTGCAGAGTTCAGCGCAGAGGATCAGGCGGGCAGAGAGGCTCTGATGGCTGTGAAAAAACAGATCCAGGAGGCCGGAGAGAGGGCCATGGCTGCCTCAGAACTTCCGTGGGAGGAAGAAAACCAGATCGTTACTGCCTCCGGAAAAGTGATGGAAGCAGATGCAGACCTGATGAAAAAGACTCTGGAGAGAAAGCGCCATGAGGCACGGACTGGGGTGTCCCGCGATTCTGACGAGGGGCAGACTGCTTTAGTGCCAGGAAGGCAGGAATCTGAGAAAAAGCAGGAGCTTCCAAAGAAGCCTCAGCCTGAAAGGAAGCCTTATGTATTTCCGCCAATGGATCTTTTGAAAAAAGGAAGAACAGTGGGAGGCCGTTCTGAACAGGAGTATAAGGACACGGCGATTAAGCTGCAGCAGACACTGAAAAACTTTGGCGTAGGCGTTACCGTGACGAATATCAGCTGCGGTCCGGCAGTTACCAGATACGAGCTTCACCCGGAGCAGGGAGTAAAGGTAAGCAAGATCGTATCCCTGTCCGATGATATAAAGCTGAATCTGGCTGCCGCAGATATCAGAATTGAAGCGCCGATTCCGGGAAAGGCAGCCGTAGGAATCGAGGTTCCGAATAAGGAGACGGAGACCGTACTTCTCAGGGATCTGCTGGAGTCAGAGAATTTTAAACATGCCTCCTCCAAGCTGTCTTTTGCAGTAGGAAAGGATATTGCAGGCCAGACAGTTGTGACGGATATCGGAAAAATGCCTCATCTGCTCATTGCAGGAGCTACCGGTTCAGGTAAGTCGGTATGTATTAATACACTTATTATGAGTATCATTTATAAATCCTCCCCAGAGGATGTAAAGCTCATTATGATCGACCCGAAGGTGGTAGAGCTGAGCGTTTATAATGGAATTCCTCACCTTCTGATTCCTGTTGTGACAGATCCGAAGAAGGCATCAGGAGCCCTTAACTGGGCGGTAGCAGAGATGACAGAGCGCTACCAGAAGTTTGCCAAGTACAATGTCAGAGATTTAAAGGGATATAATGAAAAGATTAAGTCTATTGAAGACATTGAGGACGAGAATAAGCCGAAGAAGCTGCCGCAGATTATTATTATTGTGGACGAGCTGGCTGATCTGATGATGGTGGCTCCGGGCGAAGTGGAGGACGCTATCTGCCGTCTGGCCCAGCTGGCCAGAGCGGCTGGCATTCATCTGGTTATTGCTACCCAGAGACCGTCAGTCAATGTAATTACAGGATTAATCAAGGCGAATATTCCATCCAGGATCGCTTTCTCCGTATCCTCTGGAGTAGATTCCAGAACGATTATTGATATGAATGGAGCGGAAAAACTGCTGGGAAAGGGCGATATGCTGTTCTATCCCCAGGGTGTCCAGAAGCCTCAGCGTGTGCAGGGAGCTTTTGTCTCTGATCAGGAAGTGTCAAGAGTTGTGGAATTTTTGGCAGAGGAAGGCCTGACTACAGAATATGATCCGGAGGTGGAGAAGAAGATGACTTCCTCTTTCACCGGCACAGGACCTGACAGTGCAGGAGACAGAGACGCTTACTTTGAACAGGCCGCCCGGTTTATTGTTGAGAAGGACAAGGCGTCTATTGGAATGCTTCAGCGAATGTTAAAGATTGGCTTTAACAGGGCAGCCCGCATTATGGACCAGCTGGCTGAGGCCGGTGTAGTAGGTGAGGACGAAGGTACTAAGCCGAGAAAAGTTCTTATGAGCGAGGAGCAGTTTGAGGAGCTGATGGAACAGGGATATTAAGAGATAAAGCCGGGAAAACGAAAAAAGCGGCAGAGACACGTACCCTGCAGGGCGTTCCCGCGTATGATAAAAGGGAGGAAGAAAAATGCTGAATGACTGGTTAAAAGAGATGAAATATGAGCTTTTGCAGGGAGAGCTGGAGATTCCTGTGAAGGAGGTCGTCTACGATTCCAGAAAAGCCGGGGAGGAGACCGTTTTTGTGTGTATGAAAGGTATGAATGTGGACTCCCATGATTTTATTCCGGCGGTTTTAGCAGCAGGAACCAAAGCATTAGTGGTGGAACATGAGGTTCCCGGCATTCCGGAGGACGTGACAGTTCTCAAGGTGGAAAACGGACGGAATGCCCTGGCTCTTCTCTCTGCTGCCCGTTTTGGCTATCCGGCGG
>CAUCIO010000155.1 GCA_958442925.1 uncultured Clostridium sp.
CTGATACACCGGACAGCCGGCAAACCTGTTCATGTAGCGCACCAGGTTTCCCTGACTGGAACTCATCTCATTAAAACGGGCAGCTGTCTCCATGTCCTGCTTCAGATACGGCGCAGTCTCGGCAGACGTCATTCGGATCCTGTGGCCGATGAGCTTCGTACCAATCTGAAGCCGTACAAACAGATAAAACAGCGTGCCGAATACAGGAAAAATGAGAATCGGTACGACCCACGACAGTTTAATAGAAGTGCTCTCATCCGCGCTGATAATGTAAATCAGAGTTACTGCGCTTAAAATGACAGACGCTCCGTAGAAATAGAGCATGTACTCCTCCAGCCAGGCAAATCCCATCAGCAGGATTCCCACCTGAATCAGAAGGAACAGTACCACAAAGGTAGTTCTGCCAAACACAAGCCGCAGCAGCTTTTTTCTCTTTTTCATCTGACTGCTCTCCTGTTTGAAGGTCTGTTAATCCTCCAAAGCCTGACGGATATCTTCAATGATATCATCGGCGTTCTCAATTCCCACGCTGAAACGGATCATGGACGGATCCACTCCTGCCTCTACCAGCTGCTCATCTGTCAGCTGACGGTGAGTATGGCTGGCTGGATGGAGCACGCAGGTACGGGCATCCGCCACATGAGTCACAATGGCTGCCAGTTTCAGCTTGTCCATAAACGCACCTGCCGCCTCTCTGCCGCCCTTCAGCCCGAAGGAAATGACTCCGCAGGTTCCCTTCGGCATATATTTCTGCGCCAGTTCATAATATCTGTCTCCCTCAAGGCCTGGATAATTCACCCATGCCACGTCCTCTCTGGACTTTAAGTATTTCGCTACCTTCAGCGCGTTCTCGCAGTGGCGCGGCACACGCAGGTGCAGAGTTTCCAGGCCTACGTTTAAAAGAAACGCGTTCATCGGAGCCTGAATGGAACCCAGATCTCTCATCACCTGGGCAGTAGCCTTTGTAATATAGGCTCCCTTGCCAAATTTTTCTGTATACACAACGCCGTGATAAGAAGCGTCCGGCTCTGTAAGGCCTGGGAATTTATCTCTGTGGGCTTCCCAGTCGAAGTTTCCGCTGTCTACAATACAGCCGCCTACGCTCATGGCGTGTCCATCCATATATTTAGTGGTGGAGTGAGTTACAATATCTGCCCCCCACTCAAAAGGACGGCAGTTGATCGGGGTCGCAAAGGTATTGTCCACAATCAGCGGAACTCCATGTCTGTGAGCTGCTCTGGCAAACTTTTCAATGTCTAATACCACTAAAGCCGGGTTGGCGATAGATTCTCCGAAAACGCACTTGGTGTTTGGACGAAAAGCTGCGTCTAATTCCTCCTCTGTGGAATCCGGATCTACCAAAGTCACTTCAACCCCCATTTTTTTCATGGTAACGGTAAACAGATTGGAAGTTCCGCCATAAACAGTGGCTGCACAGATAAAATGATCTCCTGCGGAGCAGATATTAAAAACTGAGTAAAAATTTGCCGCCTGACCGGAAGAAGTCAGCATAGCCGCCGCTCCACCCTCCATCTCGCAGATCTTCTCTGCCACAGCGTCGTTGGTGGGGTTGGCAAGTCTCGTATAGAAGTAACCGTTCTCTTCCAAATCAAAGAGCCGTCCCATCTGCTCGCTGGTAGAATATTTAAATGTAGTACTCTGGTAAATAGGAAGCACTCTCGCCTCTCCATTCTCCGGATGCCATCCCCCCTGAATGCAGGTAGTCTCAATTGAACGCTTGTTGCTCATGCTGTCTTTCCTCCTAGTCCGGCCTGACACGCAGGCCCTTTTGCTCCTAAGTCTATCACAAAACAGGCCCCTGGACAAGATTTATCTGTGCTTCAGCCTGTTATATAAATCAAAAATAAGGGAACCTGTATTCTCATACTCTGAGGGATATTCCTCCGGCCCAATCTCTATTGTATAGGAGCCGTAGCCGTTAATCACAGCTGTAGTTCCTTTTTCCAGCCTGCGGGCGCCTGAACCGTAATTTAAATGCTGATGTCCGTGAATCAGATATTTCGGCTGAAATTCATCCAGAATCTCATGGAAGCACTGGAATCCCTGATGCGGGAAATCCTCTCCATCTCCCAGTCCCTTAGCCGGAGCATGGGTGAGGAAAATGTCTGCTCCGTGATACCGCTGTAGCTGCCGCTTCAGCTTCTGGACCCGCCGCCGCTGCTCCTCCTCTGTGTACAGGTAAATACCGTCCGGTTTGTACCGCTTGCAGCCTCCCAGACCTGCAATCCTAAGCCCCTTGTAGTTGTAAACCCGATCCTCCACACAGATGCAGCCCTCCGGCGGATTGGTCTTATATCTGTCGTCGTGATTCCCCATGACGTAGAGCACCGGCGCCCGGCCCATGGTTACCAGAAACTCCAGATAGGAAGCCCGCAGATCTCCACAGGAAAGAATCAAGTCAATGTCTCTCAGACGTGAGCTGTCATAGTAATCGTACAGAGCCTTCGATTCCTCGTCAGCTACAATCAGAATTTTCATGGCTTTCCTCCTCAGTTCTGGCCGCTCCTACTCCCAATGCAGAAAGCAGTTCTCTGGCGTCCTCCTTAAAAGCATCTATGCCAGGTATTCTGCCTATTACATTGTCGTTAAGCCAGTCCATTTTTACAATTTGAAACATATTTAAAGAGCCGCTGTCAGCTTCCTTAAGCCTCCCCTTTCTGGTCCGGATCTCTCCGTCAAAAGGAGAAAATCTGCCCTGGGTAATCTCTTCCTCAAACACATCTGCCATTTTTCTCACAGGATAGGGCACACGGGATGAAAAGAGCACGCTTACCACCTGATCCGACATACCGAGAAAGTAATTGACCGCCTGGCCTGTCTTTGTAAACTCCCTGGAATCAAAGTTTCCAGCCATCACCGATTCCGTGATCAGGCAGTAATACCGTCCCCAGTCGATAAAAGGCATGGCCAGATTTTCGTAATCTTCCTTTTTTTTATTATACCGAAAAAGGCCGAAGAGACGGCTTTCCTCCGACGGAAGCTTCAGATCAGGCCCTGACACCATGGTAAATCCGGCTTTTTCTACCTCCTTTTTCCAGTCGGAATTTTTAAGATTTGACCATTTCAGATAAATTTTCACTCCCGGCCTTACCATCTGAGCCCCTATGGCGAAGGCGTTAATATTGGCCACTGCTCCATATACCGGATAATCGGCAATATAGGCGATCCGGTTATCCTCACAGAGAGAGGCAGCCGTCATGCCCAGAATAAATTTGGCCTCATACATTCTTGCGTAGTAGCTTCGGATGGAACGGTAGGAGGCATTGACTGAACAGTTCAGAAATTTGATTTCCGGATAATTGACAGCTGTCTCCAGCGCCTGGGCACGCATCTGTCCGGCTGTGGTAAAAACAATATCGTTTTTCTGCAGCACAGCCTTAGCCAGAGCATCTCTGGTAGCTTCTTCTGTGTCGCAGTGATTGTAAACGGAAATTTTCACCTGGTCTCCATACTTTGCCTTTAAAGCCTGCCAGCCCAGCCGGTGTCCATAGGCCCAGGCAGAGGTTCTGGAATCCTTATCATTAATAAACGCAATGCCAAGAGGCTGTTTTTCTCCTCCATGCCGGAAACTGAACAACCCATTTTTATCTCCCTCTGCCTCTCCATGTTCTTCAATCAGGGCCACCTTCTGCTTTTGTTTAGCCAGCTTTAATTCCTCCCAGGCCCGTTCCATCCGCTCTCTGAGCTGACGGTCGCTGTCTGTGAGAAGTCCCTGATAGCCAAAGACTTCCAGGTATACAAAAAACGCGTCACTCTCCTCTGTCAGGCTGTCAGGCCCTGCCTTTTTCTCATAGCAGCTGCAGAATCTCCCAAACGCAGCCCGCAGTTCCATGATTTTATCCTCCGGCCACCGTTCTGCCAGGTTCTCCCCGAACCAGGACGCCAGCTTCCGGTAGGCAGCAGGCTCGGAAAAAATCAAGTCAAACAGTCCCGTAACCCCGTTAAACGCCGCATACTGATAAAAAGCCTCCGATGCCTTCTTCCCATCGCGTTTTGGAAAAATTCTGGTAATATCAGCCGTGATTTTAACAGCCCCCACGTATTTCATCACACTGACTCTCTTATTCCCCTCACGAACATAAAAATGGTGCATATATTCATAAACCTTTACCGGCTCCCGAATTCCTTCTTCCATCTGAGCCTCGTAAAGCCGTTCCCATTTCCCTGAGAATTCTGTTTTTTCCTGAAGAAGAGGCATAAAATTCCAGGCAAAGCTCTCGGAACGGGCGGCTGTCTTTGTACCTGTCACTCTGGACAGGGGAATTTCAAATACTCCCACTTCCTCTCTGCCTGCTGTCTTCGTGTGAAGAAGAATCTCGTCCAGAGCCGTCAGATAGGGATACCTTCCCTTTCCCCCCGCCTCACGGAAAGCCTTGATTCCCGCTTTTCTCGCTTTCTTATACTGCTCTGCAGCTAAATCACTCATGGCGTCCCTCCTTCCTTTCCGCCTGATCATCAGATACAGGCAGATCCAGTTTTCCCGGTGTCAGTCCCAACAAATCCCTCAGCACCCAGGCGTGATACCAGATACACAGGGGAAGGGCCGTCAGAAGGGGAAGAAACGCAATCTGTGGAAAGTTCTTAAAGCACAGAATGATTAAAATCACCATACAGCCGTCTCCCGCAAGCATCATAAGAGTCTTAGGAAGATGTTTAAACCCAGCTATCACTGCGTTTTTGAAAGTGACAGCCAGGGAATTGTAAAATCTGGCCTGAAGCGGAAACACGTACAGAACCAGTATCAGATAGAAAAAAATAAGGTAAATATAGATGGCCCAGCCTGCATAGAGCAGCGCGCCTCCGTTTTCAGCGGAAAAATACTTTGTTAAAAACCATCCGTCATACCACAGCAGAAAAGCGCCTGCTCCCATAATCAGTGAAATGGCTGCTCCCTGAAACAGATTCTGCCGGAAACTGTGAAAGAAGTTTTTAATGGTTCCTCCATTATCATGCTCCAGCATTTTAAAACACACGTAATTCATGGCGCAAAAAGATGCCCCTGCCGTGATCAGCGGAAGCGAGCACAGAACCGTGAGAAACGTCAGGGCAATCAAATCTCCTGCTTTTCCCACTGCCTGCCAGAAGCTGTTATCTGTGTTAAACATCCGTTCTACCATCTGCTTTTCTCTCCTTTTCCTCTTCCCGTTCCTTTTCTCTCACATACTCATAAACCATGAGCCCCAGACGCAGCGTCATGGCTTCGTCAAAATCTCTTATATTCAGTCCCAGACTTTTCTGAATTTTATCCAGACGGTACACCAGCGTATTCCTGTGAATGTAGAGATGTCTGGCTGTTTCCGCCACATTCAGTGAATCGTCAAAAAACTGACGTATCGTTGTCAGAGCTTCCTCAT
>CAUCIO010000156.1 GCA_958442925.1 uncultured Clostridium sp.
TGTTTTCGCGGATCTCCCTAAGCTGGAACTCCAGCTCCCTGTTTTCCATCACCAGGTCGGCGGAGGATTCTGCAATCTCCTGCTTCTTTCCCAGGAGCCGTTCAACATTCATCTGGGCAGTATTTTTTCTCAGGACAATTTCCTGCTTTCTCTCGCGAAGCCTGTCCGCCTCATCGGTGCACTGAGCCTTCAGACGGTCATTAGCTGCAATTGCACTGTGCGTTTCCTCCACATCCTTCAAAGCCTTCTGACAGGCGGCCTGAAGCTCGGAAAGTTCTCTCTGACGCCCCAGCAGGTTACTGCTGTTTTTAAAGGATCCTCCTGTCATGGATCCCCCTGCGCTTAAAAGCTCCCCCTCCAGTGTGACAATTCGAAGGGTATGGCGGAATTTCCTGGCCAGGGCAATGGCATGGTCGATGGTGTCTGCTACCACAACCCGTCCCAGAAGGTACTGTATCAGATTCCTGTACTCGTCCTTTACTTCTACCAGATCACTGGCCAGGCCTAAAATTCCAGGTTCCCGCAGGGCAGCTTCCTGGGTAAAGCCACCTCTGCTGCTGATACCTGTGAGAGGCAGGAAAGTAGCCCGTCCATACCTGTTTTTTTTCAGATACTCGATGAGCTCCTTCGCCGTTTCTTCCCGATCCGTGACAATATTTTGAATGCTGCCGCCCAGAGCGGTTTCAATTGCCGTTTCATATTTTTTTGAGGTTGAAATCAAATCTGCCACTACGCCATGGATACCTGGAATCCGGCTTTTCTGCTCCATCACCCGGCGGATGCTGTTTCCGTATCCCTCATAGCGCTCTGTCAGGTTCCTCAGGGATTCCAGACGGGAATGGCTGATATGATAATCCTGCTGGCTTCTGCTCAACCGGGCAGCCAGGGAAGAGCCTTCTTCCTCAGCGGCAGTTAAACGATGTGCATTTTTCTCCTCCTGCTCCTTTAAAGCTTCCAGTTCCTTCTGTATCTGACCTAAACAGGTTTCTTCCTTTTTCAGCTCCTCCTCCTGTGCGGATTCATCGCTTTTAAACCGCAAAAGCTTCTGGGTAACCTCTGAGCGGCGGACATCCACCTGCTCCAGCATAGTCTCATACCTCTGGCTTTTGGCCGCCAGATTTGCCTTTTCATTAAGAGCGGATATAATAGCTGCCTTAGCTGTCTCAGACTCTCTGGAAAGTGTTAATATCTGCTGTTCTGCCTCGGAAAGAATCTGCTCAGCCTGGGAAACCTCCTGCTCAGCCTGGGAAACCTGCCTTTTTGTCTCTTCTCTCTGTTTTGTGTACTCGTTTTCCTGCCCGTCCTTTGTCTGCAGCTCCTGGTCGATAGAAGTGATCCTTTCCTTCATGTGCTCTTCATTCAGCTGTTCGGAGCGAATCTGTTCCTGCAGAACTGCAATCTGGCCGTCCAGGTTCTCTTTTAAAAGGACAGATTTTGAATATTCCTCTCTGGCAGAGGCAATTTTTTCCTCTGAGACAGAATTTTCCTCTTCCAGCCTGTCAAAATCCTTTTTTAACTGCTCTGACTGGCCAGAGGCCTTCTCCCAGTCTCCCTTCACGATAGAGGTCTTCTGATCCAGCTCAGAGATCTGCATCTGCAGCGCCTTATGTTCCAGCAGAAACAGATTGGCATCCCTGCCTCTTAAATCTTCCTTCAGTTTCAGGTACTTCTTAGCTGCCTCTGACTGAAGCTTTAGAGGTCCTACCTGCTTTTCCAGCTCTGACAGAATATCCTTCACCCGCACCAGATTCTGCTCTTCATCCTCCAGTTTTCTCTGGGCAATCAGCTTGCGTTTTTTAAATTTGACAATTCCAGCCGCCTCGTCGAACAGTTCCCTGCGCTCCTCCGGACGTCCGCTTAAAATTTTGTCAATCTGGCCCTGCCCGATAATGGAGTAGCCTTCCTTTCCGATTCCCGTATCATAAAACAGCTCATTAATATCCTTTAACCGGCATGCGCTTCCGTTAATCTTATACTCGCTCTCTCCGGAACGGTAAAGCCTTCTGGAAACTGTTACCTGCTCATAGGCAATGGGAAGCTTATGATCCGAATTATCCAGGGTAATGGCCACATAGGCAAAGCCCTGAGGCTTTCGAATTTCTGTTCCTGAGAAAATAACGTCCTGCATGGTTCCGCCTCTCAGCTGGCGGACTCTCTGCTCACCTAGCACCCAGCGGACTGCGTCGGCTACGTTGCTCTTTCCGCTTCCATTGGGGCCTACGATACCGGTAATGCCGTTATGGAATTCAAAGAAAATCTTGTTGGCAAAGGACTTAAATCCCTGAATTTCAATACTTTTTAAATACATAGACCACCTAAACGCCCCTGTTTTCTTCTGCTTTCAGTTTCAGAATCGCCTGATAAGCGGCTCTCTGCTCCGCTGCCTTCTTGGTCCGTCCAAAGCCGCGGCTGATCTCACGGCTTCCAATTAAAGCCGCCACCTGGAACGTCTTGTTGTGATCAGGCCCCGTTTCCTCCAGAAGTTCATACGACAAAAGCTCTGTCCCTCTGGCCTGCACCATCTCCTGCAAGATAGTCTTGCTATCATAAAAGAGTTTTTTGTGCTCCATATCGTTTAAAACAAAATTCAGAATGAACTCTTTTGCGCTAGTAAAACCACCGTCCAGGTAGATTGCCCCAATCAAGGCCTCCATGGCGTCTGAGACAACAGAGTTTCTCGTACGCCCTCCCGTGGCATCCTCTCCTTTTCCCAAGAGCAGATAACGGCCCAGATCGATCTGCTCCGCGCAGTAGGCCAGTGTAGGCTCACATACCATGCTGGCTCTGGTCTTCGTTAAATCGCCCTCCGGCATATCGGGAAACCGGTGAAAGAGAAAGTCGCTGGATACGATTTCCAGCACTGCATCCCCTAAAAATTCCAGCCGTTCGTTGCAGCCCAGCTTGCTCAGATGCTTTTCATTGGCATAGGAGCTGTGACTCATGGCCAGAGTGAGAAGAGAGCCGTCCTTAAAGATGTAGCCGATTTTCTCCTGAAGCTCTTTTAAATGTTCATGTATCATATAGATCCTCCTGACTGTTGGCGATATGATGGAAGCAGCCCTGTTCCCAGAGCTGCTTCTTCACTGAAATGGTATTAATTTAACGCATTCTTAATCTGCTCTGCTGCATCTCCCACTGTCGCAATCTTCTCAGCTGCTTCTGTGGGAATTTCAATATCAAATCCTTCTTCAATTCCCATTACAATCTGAAAAATATCCAGGGAATCTGCACCCAGATCATCTACAAACGTGGTTTCCATGGTAATCTCTTCTGGATCCACATTTAATACCTCTGAAATAATCTTCTGCAGTTTTTCGAATTCCATTGCTGTTTTATGCCTCCCTGTCCTCTTTTTCTTTCAGGCTCTCCTGGATCTTTGCATTGACACCCTGCTCTGTAAAGGTAAGGCACTGGATAATTGAATTTTTTACCTCAGTCCGTTTGGAACTTCCATGCGTCTTGACTACCAGCCCCTTTAAGCCCAGAAGCGGCGCTCCGCCGTACTGACTGGCATCAAAACTCTTAAGCGTTGCTTTTAAAGCCGGTTTTATAAGCAATGCGCCGATTTTGGATCGGAGGCTTGTCATCATGCCCTCTTTTACCTTGGAAATCAGAGCAGCTCCTACCCCCTCGTACAGCTTTAAAATAACATTGCCCACAAAGGCCTCTGCCACGATAACATCTGCTCCGCCATGGGGAATCTCGCGGGCTTCAATACTTCCAGTAAAATTAATATCGCTGCACTCCTTCAGAAGAGGGAAAGTCTCTTTTACCAGGGCATTTCCTTTTTCCTCCTCAGCGCCGATATTGACAATAGCGACTCTGGGCTCCTTCACTCCCATAGCGTGCTCCATATAAATGGAACCCATCTTGGCAAACTGGACCAGATGGGAAGGACGGGCGTCCACATTGGCTCCTCCATCCAAGAGCAGAGAGACACCTTTATCGGTAGGAATCAGAACTGCTAACGGCGGACGCTCTACTCCCTTAATGCGCCCTACCAGCACCTGTCCTCCTACCAGAATAGCGCCTGTGCTTCCAGCTGAAACAATGGCATCTGCCTCGCCTTTTCTCACCATGTTCATACCCACTACAAGGGAGGAATCCTTCTTTTTACGCACTGCGTTGACAGGCGGTTCCTCTGTGGAAATCACTTCGCTTGCATGGATGACTTCAATCTGTTCCTTATTATATGTATACTTGGAAAGCTCCTGATTCACGGCATCTTCCTGGCCGATCAGGAGAACCTTTATCTCGCTTCTCTCCTTTACCGCTTCTACGGCTCCCGCCACCAGTTCTTCCGGAGCGTTATCTCCGCCCATGGCGTCTACTGCTATTCGTATCATCTCTTTTTCCTTCTTTCCCTTTTAAACCTGTAATTACTATACTAGAGATTTTATGAGAAATCAATCTATTTTTCGATTCAGAAACAAGACGGCCAGACTTCCTTTTCCTACAGTCTCTTTCCAAGCTCCCAGAATGCCAGGCAGGCCGCAGAGGCTGCGTTAAGGGAGTCTACATTCCTGGCCATTTTGATCCGCACCGTATAGTCACAGTCCGCGATAGTATCTGCGGCCAGACCGTCCCCCTCTGTTCCGATGATCACTGCAAGCTTTTCCTCCGCTTTTAAGGCTGGATCGTCCAGGGTAGTTGAATCGTCTCTCAGAGCCATGGCTGCCGTTTTAAAGCCCATCTCTCTCAAAAGATGGATTCCATCCTTTGGCCAGGCTTCTGTCTTTTCATCAAAAAAGGTCCATGGAATCTGGAAGACAGTTCCCATGCTGACACGGCTGGCTCTCCGGTAGAGAGGATTGCTGCAGCCTGGTGTTAAAAGGACGGCGTCCATGTTCATAGCGGCTGCTGAACGGAATACAGCGCCTACGTTCGTGGGATTCATCACGTTTTCAAGAACTGCAATCCGAGTCAGTCCGGCGCAGAGACTTCTGACATCAGGGAGCACTTTTCTGCGCATGGCGCATAGAAGACCTCTGGTCAGCCGAAACCCTGTCAATTTTGTGAGCACGTCAAATTCTGCTGCATAAACGGGAATCTCTCTGCACCGTGCCAGAAGCTCTTTCGCCTCTCCCTCCATGCATTTTGGATCAGTGAGAAAGGAAATCGGCTCGTACCCTGCATCTAAAGCCCGTTCAATGACTTTAGGGCTCTCTGCAATAAAGATGCCTGTATCCGGTTCATAGTAGTGGAGCAGCTGCCCCTCTGAAAGCCGGGCATAAATATCCAGCTCAGGAGCTGAAAAATCGGTAATCCAATGAATATCTGCCATCATATTCTCCTCGTTTTTATTCTGAT
>CAUCIO010000157.1 GCA_958442925.1 uncultured Clostridium sp.
CAGGAAGATAATAAATCGGAGTTACATCGTGATCTGCTGTCAGGCAGACTTTAATGCCAGCTCTGCTCATAATTCCGGCTGTCTCAAATCTCTTTGCCATGCACTCCAGCTTGGATCTGGGATTAATCGTAGGACCTAAAATCACCGGATAGTCAAACTGCTTTAAATAATCCAGAATCGCTGCACCATCTGTACAGTGAACCAGAACCAGACGCAGGTTATATTCCCTGGCAATCCTGATTGCTGTACAGATATCATCTGCCCTGTGGACATGAGCGTGAAGAGGAATTTCCCTGTTTAAAAGGGGCAGCATATTTTCCATTCCCATGTCAGTCCTGAAATAGGAGCCTGATTTCTCTGCCTCTTCCTTATGATGGCGGTAATCCAGGGCATCCTCAATGCACTTTCTTAACATCCATGCGTTGCCCATACGGGACTTGAAGCCATAGCCTGCATTCTTTGGATTCTCTCCAAAACTGCACTTAACAGCTGCTTTCCCCTTTAAAAGCATATCCTCTGCCACTGTTCCTGTAAGGCTGATGACACTGCACATGCCTCCGATGACGCTGTCGCTTCCCGGACAGGTGCAGGCAGCTGTTACACCGACTTCCACCGCTGACTTTACAGCCAGATCAAAGGGGTTAATAGCATCCAGCGTATCCAGATATGGCATCAGGGCGTCACTGTAATCGTTGCAGTCATCTCCAATGGCTCCCATACCCTCTTCACTGACACAGATATGGCTGTGGGCGTCAATGAGACCCGGAGTCACATATTTTCCCTCTGCATCAATGATCTCCTCATCCTGGCCAGGAATCAGATTTTCGCCGATCTCCTGAATTTTGCCGTCCTTCACCCGCAGATCACATGTTACAAAGCCATCTTTCTCAAACAGAAGAACATTGCCGTTTTTAATAAGCATTCTGACTCATCTCCTTCTCTTTAGTATCCAATCGCCACTGCGATGGTCATAAATATCACTTCCAGCACAAGCACCATTCCAAACAGAGGAGTGATAAACTTGTACCACTTATTGATCGGAACTCCCATCAGTCCGCATCCCAGAGCACAGGAAGTCGGCCAGAACATCTCGGCAAAGCCGTTTCCGAACTGGTATGCCAGTACCGCAATCTGCTTGCTCAGTCCGATTAACTCGGCAGTCGGCGCCATGATTGGCATGGTGATAGTCGCCTGGCTGGAGGAACCTGTGATAAAGAATTTAATAATATTCTGTAAGAACAGCATTCCGTAAGCAGAGACAAACTTGCTGGCCTCGGACAGCAGGCTTACCAGATAGTAAACAATCGTATCGGAAATCATTCCGTCTTTCATTACCAGAAGAATACCTCTTGTAAATCCTACGATTAACATAGAGGATACCATGGATTTTGTGGACTCAATAAAGGTTTTGCAGATGTCTGTGGCAGAATATCCGCTGACAATTCCTACAAAAATCATCATCATCAGGAACATGGCTGCAATCTCATTGATGCCCCATCCTGCCTGGGTGATACCCCACAAAAGTCCGCCCAGAGTTCCCAGGAACAGAGCCAGACTGATTTTCTGTCTGGTATCCATTTTAGAGCCTGTCAGCTCCTCCAGACTCTTTCTCTGAACGAAATCAGTCTCAACGCCATACATAACCGATTTAGTCGGATCTGCCTTTACCTTGCGGGCATAGTGCATAATGTAAAGAATTGCCAGAAGCTCAAATGCAATTAAAACTGCGATTCTAAGTCCCAGACCAGAATAAAGCGGCACGCCTGCTACGTCCTGAGCAATTCCGATGGTGTAAGGGTTAAAAGTACCGGAAGCATAACCGATGGTCACACCCAGATAGACAATGGCTCCTCCCACGACCATGTCATAGCCAAGGGCTACTGCAATTCCCACAAACACAGGAAAGAGGCCGTATACCTCCTCAAAAATTCCCATGGTGGAGCTTAACAGTCCCAGCACAATCATGGTAATCGGAATCATCAGCTGGATTTTCTTTCCTACCAGCCGAACCAGGGTTCCCAGGGCTGCGTCCATCGTGCCGTTCTTCACCAGCATAAATACGAAGCCATAGGCAAAGATAATTAAGAACATGATGTCAGCCGCGTCTACATATCCTCTCTGAAGAGACAGGAAAATGTCAAAAAATCCCGGCGCCTCCACGTCCACAAATTCGAAGCTTCCCGGCACTACTACGGTTGTACCGCTGACCGGATCCTCCACTCTCTGATACTGTCCTGCCGGAATAATGTGGGTGAGAATCGTCATGATCACCAGAATTGTGATGAGAATCACATAGGTGTGAGGCATCTTGACATTCTCAAACCATTTTTTCCGCTTGGTTTTTTCATTCATACCGTCATTCCTCCTGCGTATTTTTACACATTTTTAACATTCCTTTTAAATTATAAAGCTTCAAGTAACTTGAGAGTCAAGTATTTACTGTTTTAAGTCTTATGGATTTTTGCTATAATAGTGACACTACGCAAAGGAGGCGACTGTTTATGGACAATTATCTCTCCATTGGGGAGGTTTCCCGGCTGTTAAATATCCCGGAGCACACGCTCCGCTACTGGCAGGATGCCGGGATTTTCTCTGTCCGCCAGGAGACAAACAATTACAGGAAATATACGGTGGCAGATCTGCTGAATATTGCAGAGGTAGCCTTTTACAGAAATATCGGCATTCCGGTTAAGGAGATGGAACGATTCAACCAGTTTAGTCTGGAGGATTACAGCCCGATTCTTGACGACGTAAAGTTCAGGGTGGAAAAACAGATGGAGGAACTGAATGCCATGCATCAGCTGATTCTGCTGAAAGAAAAACACATTCATGAAATCCATACTCTCCGAAAAAGGGATTATTCCTGGGAAACCGTTCCCTTTCAGTCTATTGTCCGGTTCTCCTACAGCGACCGGGACAAGCTGATCGAGTACACTCGCAATCCCTCCCTCTATGTCCGCTGCATTGACACTGCGGATCTGTCTCAGGAGGTTCGTGGAATTATCTGTGAGAGCCCTGCTCTTCAGGATGAAATCCTCTGGCAGGCTAAAAGGTCCCAGACTTCCCGCTTCGCTTCTTTCTTAATTGAGGAATATCCGGAAGAAGGATATTCCAATAACATTCTGGAAAAGCTGGAGCCAATTCGAAAGCAGGCAGAGACAGGAATCCTGCTGGCCAACTTTTTGATGAGCGAAGTAAAAGATGGGCGAAAGGTAGATTATCTGAAAGGATATGTGGAGGTGCTGGAACCTTTTTAATAGTCCAGATTATTGACCAGCAGCATATTCAGCTTCTGCCACCGGGAAAGTTCTTCCCTGGTAATCAGCAGCCGCTTTTTAAATTCTTCTGTGTGTTCCTGGGGAGTCAGCGTCACCAGGCATTTAAAGGCACAGGGCATTAAATCGGCGCTGGAAATTCCGCATAGCAGACCTTCTGTGGAATCTCTCAGATCCAGGGGATTAAAAATATAGAGAAGATCCTCTTCCAGGGAATTGTACTGATTGACAAAGGAAAACCGGATCAGCATATCGCTGTAAACCACCTTTCCTGTATAGTATACCTCGCTGCTGCGGCCAGATGGATTGACCGTGCTGATGGAGAGATCCGCTTCATAGCTTCCCGGTTCCTCTTCTGTCTCCCGGATATTGATGATGCCGTCTTTCAGCCGTTTATATCTTCCATCGTAAAAATAAAAGTAAAGCCTGCTGGCCCTAAAAAACGGACTCATTCCGACAGGAGCCGTCTTCACAGACGTTGTTTCTTCGTCCTCTGTCGGGAGATCCAGAATCCGTCCCGGACTGACGTCCAGAGCTGCGGCGATTTCCACCAGGGTTTCAATGTCCATGGAAACCTCCCCTGTCTCATATTTGCTGACGCTGGCCCGGCTTTTATGAATCCGATCCGCCAGCTGCTGCAGCGTCATATTTTTATTCTTCCGGTACATCCGAATCTTCATCCCCGCATGCAGATTAATATTTCCCATGGAATATCCTCCTTCGTACTTTGTTTCATATAAATATACTTTTTTTCCAAAACACTTCAATCAAAAGCAATTATAGCTTCTTTTTCTCTATTTTTCTAGTTTTATTCAATTTTTTATAGAAAAAGTTTCTTTAAATGAAATTATGTCCAGGTTGAGTTTTCCTGTTTTTCTTCTATAATAGTGCCTTGGGAAAACTAATGAAAAAGGATGTACTTGATTATGGAAACGAAACGAAAAAGCAGCTTTACAGGTTCACTTGGCTTTGTGCTGGCAGCAGCCGGAAGCGCAGTAGGTGTGGGAAATATCTGGCGCTTCCCCTATCTGGCGGCAAAGGACGGAGGAGGACTGTTCCTTCTTATCTATCTGGCCCTGGTGCTCACCTTCGGCTTCACTCTTCTGGTGACAGATGTGGCTATTGGACGCCGGACGAAGACAAATGCCCTTCACGCCTTTGGAAGCATGAATAAAAAATGGACCTTTTTAGGATATGTAACCTTTCTGGTTCCTGCCATTATTATGACTTATTACTCTGTGATCGGCGGCTGGATCCTGAAATATCTGGCAGTCTATCTCACTGGCAGCGGAACCGAGGCCGCTGGAGACGGATACTTTACCGGCTTCATTACCTCTCCTGTATCGCCCATTTTCTTCATGCTGGTATTTCTGGCTTTCACGGCTTTCATTGTATACCGTGGAGTAGAAAAGGGCATTGAAAAGTTCGCCCGCATTGTCATGCCGGGACTTCTCCTGATGATCATCGGAATCGGCCTGTTTTCTCTCACTTTGAAATGCAAAGGAGATGACGGCATTATCCGGACCGGACTGCAGGGTATGGCTGTCTACCTGATTCCAAACCTGGATGGAATTACACCTGCCAGGTTTCTGGAGATTCTTCTGGACGCTATGAGCCAGCTGTTTTTCTCTCTCAGCGTGTCCATGGGCATTATGATTACCTACGGCTCCTACGTGGATAAAGAGGTAAATCTGAACCGGTCTCTGGGGCATATTGAGCTTTTTGACACAGGTGTGGCTTTTCTGGCCGGTATGATGATTATTCCGGCTGTGTATGTATTTTTCGGTACAGAAGGCATGGCCTCCGGCCCCAGCCTGATGTTTGTATCCCTGCCTAAGGTATTCGAAGCTATGGGACCAGTCGGACAGATTCTTGGCATGGTATTTTTCCTGATGGTGGTATTTGCTGCTCTGACTTCATCTGTATCTATTATGGAGACACTGACAGCCAACTGTATGGATATCTTCCACTCTACCCGGAAAAAGACAAGCCTGGCAATCTGCCTGAT
>CAUCIO010000158.1 GCA_958442925.1 uncultured Clostridium sp.
TTTATGGTGGGTATAGCGCAGTTGGTTAGCGCGCCAGATTGTGGCTCTGGAGGCCTAGGGTTCGAATCCCTATACCCACCCTCCCGAATGGGTTTTGTTGGGCTATCGCCAAGCGGTAAGGCACAGGACTTTGACTCCTGCATTCGTTGGTTCGAATCCAACTAGCCCAGTTTATATTATGGGGTATTAGCTCAGTCGGTAGAGCACTTGACTTTTAATCAAGTTGTCCGGGGTTCGAATCCCCGATGCCTCATCCTTGAAAGTAAGCGGAAAACCTTTATTTTATAAGGCTTTCCGCTTATTTTGATGTAACGAAAAGTAGATTTAAGTAATAAAAAGTAAATGTCTAAAATTGGTCTAATAGGAATAGAAAACCCCCAGGGATGCCGCCCTGGGGGTTTTCGTGTATGTCCATATTGGACAGCTTGTTTCATTTGCCTACTGGCATTATAGCATATGCGTATTTGAATTACAAGATACGTATATGCTGTTTTTTTACCCTAAATCAGAGGAAGGAGGCGAAAAAGGTGACACAGCTTGGAAGTAGAGATTGCTCTGGAACGGTATCGCAACGAGATTGAATCATTGAAGCACCGTATGGATGAAGTGCAGAGGAGCGTGGATGCTGTCCACAGTCTGGCCCAGCAGATGGTTGTCCAGACGGCAGAGATTAAGCATCTGAGAAAGTAAAGAATGAGGTGATCCCATATCTACCTGCAGTGGTAGATTCTGGATAACGGAAGATGGTGGTATCTGCGCCCAGGCTGCACCTATCCGGCGGGAGGATTGGAGATTATTGATATCAAATATTCACATCGAAAAGCGAAAATCCTTGTATTTACAAGGAAAACTGCTATTTATCCAGTAAATATATGGGCATAAAAATAAGCAGATAACGGGAGTCGAACCCGCCTTTCCAGCTTGGGAAGCTAGCGTTCTACCGATGAACCATATCTGCATGTTATTAGTATAGCACAATTTTGCGGTAATTCAAGAGGAAGAAGTGGTGTGTCACCAGAAAAAAAGAAGAGAAAGCTTCCATGCTTCACTGAGAAGGCTGGAAATTTTCTCTTCTTTCCTTTTATTAAGACTTTATTAGATCCGGCATAGCGCGGCCGGCGATGCTACAGGAATATGTATTTCAAAATGAACAGCACGGCCAGAACATACATCAGAGGAGTATTGTCCTTTGCCTTTCCTGTGAGCAGGTGGAGCAGCACATAGGAGATAACGCCCATGGAGATTCCTTCAGAAATGGAATACATAAAGGGCATTGCGATGACAGCGATAAAGGCTGGAATAGCCTCTGTCAGGTTATCCCACTGAATTTTTACAACCTGCTGCATCATCAGGAATCCCACTACAATCAGCGCCGGGGCAGTGGCAAAGGACGGGATAGCCAGAAATATCGGTGATAAGAATAGCGATATCAGGAACAGGATGCCAGCTGTTACAGAGGTAAGGCCCGTTCTGCCGCCTTCTGCGATACCGGAGGAAGACTCTACGAAAGTTGTGATAGTGGAAGTTCCAAGGGCAGCCCCAAGAGTCGTTCCCACTGCATCTGCAAACAGGGCGCTTCTGATTTTTGGAAGCCTGCCCTTTTCATCCAGCATATCTGCCTTGGAAGCACAGCCGATTAAGGTTCCCAGGGTATCGAACATATCCACAAACAGGAACGCAAAAATGACTACTGCGAAATTTAAGGTTCCTACAATAGAAAAATCCATCTTCATGAAAGTAGGAGAGACAGAGGACGGCATGGAGATAATGCCGCTTGGAAAGAGGCTGTAAAAGCCTGCTTCAGGGTTGGGCACATAAAGGCCGGCTGCCTGGCAGAGCATTCCAAGTACCCAGGTGGCCAGAATACCAATCAGAATATTTCCCTTTACCCGTTTGATCAGAAGCACAGAGGTGATGATGATTCCAATAAGCGCTAAAAGCACAGTAATGCCTTCTGAGGAGAAGGTTCCGGCATCCATAGAGCCGCGAAAGGAAAACAGGCTCACAAGGGTAGAGGAAGCTACCACAATGTGTGCATTCTGAAGACCGATAAAAGTAATGAAAAGGCCGATTCCTACGGCCACAGCTATTTTCAGAGTGGCAGGAATTGCGTTGAAGAGAGCTTCTCTTACTCTTGTCAGAGAGAGAAGGATGAAAATAATTCCCTCTACAAATACAGCAGTTAATGCTATTTCCCAGCTGTAGCCCATACTGCCGCAGACTGTGTAGGCGAAATAGGCGTTTAGCCCCATACCGGCAGACAGCACGAAGGGGAGATTGGCCAGAAATGCCATTAAAAAGGAAGCGACAGCAGATGCCAGAGCAGTAGCTGTAAATACAGCTCCTGGTTCCATTCCCGCGCCGTCTGGGCCCAGCATAGCAGGGTTGACTGCTAAAATATAGGCCATGGTCATAAAAGTAGTCACGCCGGCAATGATTTCCGTGCGGACGTCTGTTCCGTGCTCCTTGAGCTTGAAAAAGTGTTCCATACTCTTAATCCTCCTGTGAAAATCCCGTATTTTGTGATGAAAATAGAAAAAATACGATTTATTAATGGAAACGAGGTCTATTCTAGCAGACTTCCTTGAAAATTCCTAGGGAAATCCGGAAAAATGTAGTTACAATCAGCTCTGTTTATCGTACAATAACAAAACAGGACAAAATATAAAGACAACATAGGAGGAAGAACTGCTATGACAAAAGAGGAACTTACGCTGGAAGTGATTGAACGGCTGAAGAAGGAATATCCGTTAGCCGCCTGTACCCTGGATTACAACGACGCCTGGAAGCTGTTAGTCAGCGTCCGCCTGGCAGCCCAGTGTACGGACGCCAGAGTAAACGTAGTAGTAAAAGATTTGTATGCGAAATTTCCGGATATAGAGGCCCTGGCCAATGCGCCTGTGGAGGAGATAGAAGCTATTGTAAAGCCCTGCGGGCTGGGAAGAAGCAAGGCCAGGGACATCAGCGCCTGCATGAAGATGCTGAGAGACAGATTTGACAGCAGAGTACCGGATGATTTTGACGCTCTTTTATCTCTGCCTGGAGTGGGGAGAAAAAGTGCAAATCTGATTATGGGGGATGTGTTTGGAAAGCCTGCCATGGTGACAGACACCCACTGTATCCGCCTGGTGAACAGAATTGGCATTGTGGATAGTGTAAAGGATCCGAAAAAGGTCGAGATGGCTTTGTGGAAGTTAGTTCCGCCAAGGGAGGGAAGTGATTTCTGCCACCGCCTTGTCTATCACGGACGGGATATCTGTACTGCCAGGACAAAGCCTCACTGCGAACGGTGCTGTCTGGCCGATATCTGCGCCAGAGCAGGAGTCTGAAAGATTTTTATTTTCTGAAGACAAGGGGGTGTCTGCTTCGTTTAAGAATATAAATTGAGAAAGGGCAGGGTACAGTATGGAAGATAATAAAAATACTCTTTATCATTCACCAAAAAGCGTGGAAGAGGTGGAGCAGGAGCTGGAGGCTTACATGAATCAGCCCAAGGCGGGAAAACGCCGCTGTGTTTCTCTGTCCGGGGCAGTTGGAAAAATCAGGGGACAGTCCCGGAAAAAGAAACGCGTGGAAATGATACTGGCTGCAGCCGCAGCCGCGTGCCTGGCTGTTCGGTGCGCAGCTGGAGGAAATGCTCTGACACAGGTTTCCTCCATGCCTCTTGAGAAAGGGGATGTGGTTTCCAGTCTTTCTCTGACAGGGCCGGTTTCTGGAACTGACAGCGCTGACGTGGTTTCCAATCTTCATTCGGAGGTGTTGGAAATCAAGGTGAAGGAGGGCGATCCGGTGGAAAAAGGGCAGGTTCTGGCGGTGATTGACAGGACAGATGCTCAAAAAGAGGTAGATATCGCTCAGAATACCTACGATCTGGCGGTCAGCGAGTACAATGAAAATTTCAGAGATACAAAAATCGGCTTCGAGAAGGCCAAACAGGATTACAGCACGGCCAGTCTGAACTATGAGAGAAATAAAACTCTGTTTGAATCCGGAGCTATTTCTTCGGCTGAGTTTGAGGCGGCAGGCAATGCCCTTTCGGATGCCAGGCGGGCAGTAGAAGGGTATCGAATGGAGAATGGACAGGCAGTTCCGGATGAATCTTATGAGCTGAAGGTGAAAGCGGCTCAGTTTGAACTGGATCAGAAAAAGAGGGATCTGGAGGATACAGAGGTAAAAAGCCCTATTTCAGGAACCGTTGTCAGAGTGAATTCCAAGGTGGGGCAGTTTGCTGATAAGCCAGAGGATGAAAAGCCCATGTTTATCATTGAAAATCTGGCTCAGCTGGAGATGGAGCTTCAAATCAGCGAGTATTCAGTGGGGGATGTGACGGTAGGGCTTCCGGTAGAGATTACAGCAGATATTTTAGACGGGAAAGCTGTGACAGGAACTGTCACCTCCATTTCTCCTACAGGAGAAGAGAAAACAGGAAGCTCCTCCACAGAGAGAGTTGTTCCGACCATTGTATCCATTGACAAGGCGGACAGCGGGCTGATCGCCGGAATTACGGCGCGGGCTACTATTGTAACTGAGCGGGCAGAGAGCGTCTTTAAGGTTCCTTCTTCCGCTGTGAGAACAGGAGAGGATGGAAGCAGGCAGATTGCCGTACTGAAAGAGGGTACGAACATCGTGCATTTTATTTCCGTAGATACGGGAGTGGAGAGTGATTTGGAGACAGAGATTATTCCTGGAGAAGAGGGACTGACGGAGGGAATGACGCTTCTTCTTTCTCCGGAGGGACTGACAGAGGGAATGGAAGTGGAGCCGGTATGATGAAGAGATGGATAGAAGGGATTGCAGGCCGGATTCGCAGGATGAGGCCGCAGGTGCAGCTTCCCTATTCCGGCACAGAAGAGCTGATACAGATTGTAAATCTCTGTAAAGTCTATGATACGGGAACCATGAAGGTGGTAGGACTCAGGGACATTAATCTGACGATCAGGCGGGGAGAATTTGTGGCGATTATGGGGCAGTCAGGTTCAGGGAAATCGACGTTCATGAACATTTTAGGCTGTCTCGACCGGCCGGTGATAGGACATTATTATCTGGATGGCATTGATATTAACGCTATGGATGACAATCAGCTCTCTCTGATAAGAAATAAAAAAATAGGCTTTGTGTTCCAGTCTTTTAATCTGATTTCCAGGACTACAGCCAGGGGAAATGTGGAGCTTCCCATGACCTACGCCCACATTCCTGGAAAAGAGAGGAGCGAAAGAGCCGTGAAGCTTTTAGAGAGAGTAGGGCTGGGG
>CAUCIO010000159.1 GCA_958442925.1 uncultured Clostridium sp.
GGATACGCTGGGAGCCATGGTGCGCTCAGTGAGAGCCAATGGAACTCTTGCCCTGACTCAGGTAGGCGGCATGATGATGGAGGCCATTGAGGGAAGTTACTGCCAGATTTTAACAAGAGACGGCAGAAGGTTTACAGGAACGATCCAGACTAAGGAACCGTCTGTTCACGTATGGGATGACTGCAAGGAGTTAAAGCGCACAGAGGAGAACATGGAAGTCCGCCTGGATGAGATTGTAAGAACAAAGGAAGACGTGGAGCAGCTGGGAATCGGAGCAGGCGACTTTATCAGCTTTGATCCGAAGTTTGTGATTACAGAGAGCGGTTTCATTAAATCCAGACATATGGATGATAAGGCCTCTGCAGCAGTGCTGTTAGGTCTGTTAAAATACATCCATGACACAGGAAAGAAGCCGGTGCAGACACTGAAGCTTCTGATCAGCAACTACGAGGAGGTAGGCCACGGATGCAGCTACATTCCCCAGGATGTGGAGGAGCTGATTGCAGTAGATATGGGCTGTGTGGGAGACGATTTAAACGGAGATGAGTACCGGGTATCCATCTGTGCCAAGGATTCCAGAGGGCCTTATGACTTCGATATGACGAACCGTCTCATCGGACTGGCAAGAGAGTATGGAATCGGCTATACGGTGGACGTATTCCCCCACTATGGCTCTGACGTGTCCGCGGCTTATGCAGGCGGCAATAACATCCGGGGCGCTCTTATTGGACAGGGTGTAAGTGCTTCCCATGGCCAGGAGAGAACCCATGTGAAGGGCCTGATGGAGACTTTTAAGCTGGCAGCGGCTTATGCAGGCCTTTTAAATAAGGAAGAGGCTGAGACGGTTTTTGCAGATTTTAAAGGTACTCAGTCCATGGACGCTGGAAAGAGCGGGAGGTAGAAAATGCAGGCAGTATTACTGGCAGGCGGACTTGGGACAAGGCTTCGCAGTGTGGTAAGCGACCGGCCTAAGCCCATGGCTCTGATTGAGGGAAAGCCCTTTATGGAGTATGTGATCCGGGGACTGGCCCGCCATGGAATTACAGATATTATTTTTGCCGTGGGCTATAAGGGCAGCATGGTGGAGGAGCATTTCAGGGATGGAAGCGATATGGGAATCCATGTTTCCTACGCTTACGAGGAGGAGCTTCTGGGTACAGCCGGAGCTATTAAAAATGCCGGGAAATTTGTGACAGAGGATCAGTTTTTCGTCCTGAATGCAGACACTTTCTATCAGCTGGATTACAGCCGCCTCACCTCCCTGGCTGGAGAGAAGAACCTGGATATGGTTCTGGTGCTGCGGGAAGTGGAGGACGTTTCCCGGTATGGCGCTGCAGTGCTGGAGAACCAGATGCTGACAGGATTTAATGAAAAACTGCAGGGGGCAGACGGGGAGAAGCGTCCAGGTACGATCAATGGAGGCGTCTACCTGATGAAAAAAAGCCTGTTAGATGAGATCCCGGAGGGAAAGGTATCTCTGGAACAGGAGATGATCCCCAGATGGATGAGAGAAGGAAAGCGGTTAGGCGGGTTTGTCAATGACGGATATTTCATTGATATTGGAATCCCGGAGGATTACTTCCGTTTCCAGGATGATGTAAAGAAAGGAGTCGTTCAATGGTAATTCGTGCGAAAGCGCCTCTGCGCGTCAGCTTTGGCGGCGGCGGAACCGATGTGGAACCCTTCTGCGTGGAGCAGGGAGGAGCTGTCATTGGAAGTACGATCAATAAATACGCATATTGTTCGATTATTCCCAGGGAGGACGATCAGATTATTGTTCACTCTCTGGACTTTGATATGACAGTCAAATACAATGCCAGAGAAAATTACGTCTATGACGGACGTCTGGATTTAGTCACAGCTGCCTTAAAGGCTATGGATATTAATAAGGGCTGCGAGGTATATTTACAGTGCGATGCGCCGCCTGGATCCGGCCTTGGAACCTCCTCCACTGTGATGGTGGCTCTTCTGTCCGCTATGGCCAAGTGGAAGGGAATCGAGCTGGACGGCTATGGAATGGCAGATCTGGCCTACGGCGTGGAACGTCTGGATCTGGGAATTGCCGGGGGCTATCAGGATCAGTATGCGTCCACCTTCGGCGGTTTCAATTTTATTGAATTCCATGGCAGAAATAATGTGGTGGTAAACCCTCTGCGGATTAAGAAGGACATTATCCACGAACTTCAGTACAACCTGCTTTTGTGCTATACAGGAAATATCCACGTTTCCGCCAATATTATCAAGGATCAGGTGAGCAACTACAAAAAGCAGGATGCTTTCGATGCCATGTGCGAGGTGAAGGCCCTGGCCTATGCCATGAAAAATGAGCTGTTAAGAGGAAACCTTCACAGCTTTGGAAAGCTTCTGGACTATGGCTGGCAGAGCAAGAAGAGAATGAGCAGCAAGATTACCAATCCCCAGATTGACGAGCTTTACGACGAAGCCAAAAAGGCCGGCGCTCTGGGAGGAAAGCTGTTAGGCGCAGGCGGAGGAGGCTTCCTTCTCATGTACTGCCCCTATAATGTGAAGCATAAGGTGGCGGCCCGCATGGAGACAGTGGGAGGACAGCTGATGGACTGGAATTTTGAGCTACGGGGCGTGCAGAGCTGGTGCTGTGACGAGGACCGTTGGAAATATGATGAAGTAAAGGTTCAGATGCCCAACCGGGACTACACCTTTAAGATTTAGGAGGACGACAGAGGCATGCCGGAAAAAGGACGAAAAACGGTATTTCTGGACCGGGACGGGACTATGAACGAGGAGGTCAACTATCTTTACAGGCCAGAGGATTTAAAGCTGATATCAGGCGTTCCCCAGGCAGTGAGACAGCTGAATGAGGCTGGTTTCCGTGTTGTGGTGGTGACAAACCAGGCTGGGGTAGCCAGAGGTTACTACGGGGAGGAGGACGTAAAGCTCCTCCACCAGTACCTGAATGAACTGCTGGGGACAGAGGGCGCTCATGTGGATGCATTTTATTACTGCCCCCACCATCCGGAGCATGGAATCGGCCGGTATAAGCAGGAGTGCAGCTGCCGAAAGCCAGGAATCGGAATGTTTGAAGCAGCGGATCGGGACTGTCTGGTGGATCGGGCAAAGTCCTTCATGGTGGGAGATAAGCTGATTGATACAGAGGCAGGACACCGGTTTGGCGTCAGAAGTATTCTGGTGGGAACTGGATACGGGGCCGGGATCCGAAGACAGGAGGCAGAACGGGAGAATCCGGAAGAAACGCCTGGCTATGACTGGTATGCAGAGGACTTAAAAGCGGCAGCAGATCTGATCTGCAGACTGGACAGAGAGAGAAATGGAGAGGCAGGCTGATATGAAAAAGAAACGGATCATGGAATCCCTGTTGGCGCTGTTTTTGCTGATCCTGTCTGTCTTCTGCGTGGCGGCGCCTTTTGCTGCCCTTTTTACAGGGGACGGAACTTATTCATGGCAGTTCGGTGATCCGGCTACAAAGAAAATGATGGCCGAGATCGCCCTTCTTTTTGTTTTTCTGTCAGGATTTCTGCTTCTGGCAGGAAAGCCGTCTGTCCGATGGGGAGGCACAGCTGTTATCTGTCTGATATTTTGCTGGGCTCATGTGATTTTTCTTCCTATGGCAGTGTCGGCCTTATACCTGGGATATGTATTCCTGGCAGGCCGGTTTGTGAGGACAGCCCTGCTTGGACAAAAAGATATGGAAGACGGCTGGATGGCAGACTTTATTCTGGGAGTTTCTGCTGTTCTGTGCGCCTTCTGTCTGCTCAGTGCCTTTAAAATAGGAAGTATTGCTCAGCTGAAACTGTTTTCTGCTGTGTCGGGAGCAGCCCTTTACCTGTGGGCTGCCTTGTCAGGTGGTCTGCGCCGGGCAGTCTGCTGTCTGAAGGGCAGTTTTCAAAGAGACGGATTCCAGAAAAATGAATTCCAGAAAGGCGGATTGCAGGGAACGAACAGAATCCTCTGGTCTCTTCTGACAGCCTTCCTCATTGTCATGGTGCTTATTCAGGCGGGACGCATGAACAATTCCCTGGATTTTGATACTCTGTGGTACGGTGTGCGCTCAGAATATGTGCTGAATAATGGAAACGGAATTTACGAAAATCCCGGAATGGTGGGGATGGCCTATGTATATGCCAAGGGCCTGGAAACCCTGGCCCTGCCTTTAAGCGATCTGGCCAGCCACAGCTATCTGCTGGCCCTGAATCTGTGGATAGCAGTTGCCGGCCTGGCTGGAGTTTACCGGCTGGCAGGTCTCTTCATGAACCGGATGTGGGCCTTCACAGCAGCAGCTCTGGTCAGCTGTATTCCAGGGATTATGAATATGGCGATTTCTGCCAAGCCGGATGTGATTACCTGGACGCTCCAGATCTTTATGGTATATTACATGGCCTGTTATATTAAAAAGAGGAAGTTTGCTCTGCTGGCCATGAGCGGAGGCGCGTACCTGCTGTCTCTGACCATGAAATCTACGGCTCTTGTATTTTCTACGGCGATTTTTGGCATGAGCGGCCTGTATCTTCTGGGAAGGAGGCTTCTGTCTCTGAAAGCGCCCTGGCGTCAGTGGCTTCTCATGGCGGCGCCTTTAGGAGCCCTTACTGGAATCTGGGCCAGAACCATGATGATCACAGGGATGCCTGTGACCTCTGTGTTTACATCGATTTTTGAAAAGCTGGGATTTCAGATGAAATACCCCTTTGCCACAAGCGGTCTGCCTCAGAATTATGAGGAGGCCAGCAATCTGGCTGTACTGCTTCGGAGACTTTACCATATGCTTCTCATGCCTACAGGAAAGGACATGGGGCATGTGGTATTTGCCTGGGGAAGTCCCCTGATGCTGTTTCTCACAGGTATCTGCGCGGCGGCGGCTCTCCTTATGGCGGCAGACTGGAAGCGGAAAAAGGCAGAAAAAGGCAAAGGAGACGACAGGGAAAAAAAAGAAAAGTCAGACCGCAGCAGTCTCGCACTGTATGCCCATGTAGTGTTCTGGCCGTTCTTAGCTGTGAACCTGGTGAGTCTGGTGATGCTGTACCAGATAGACGGAAATTACTTTATGCTCCTTTACACGGGAATCATAATCGGCAGCCTGAGTTTGATGGCTGCCCTGAAGCAGGCGGGACACAGCTGTTTTATGAGAGCTGTTTCCTGGATGCTGATTCCGATTATGGTTTTCAACGTGTTGATGACAGCCGAGTCCAACTGGGCGTGGAGTTTGGGCTTTTCCCAGATCCAGTGGGTGAACAAGGGGAGAGTC
>CAUCIO010000160.1 GCA_958442925.1 uncultured Clostridium sp.
CAAAAATAAGAAATTCCAGAAGGAGCAGCTCCAGAAGGACGGCTACACAGAGTTTAAGGAGTATTACCGGGAAGGGTTAAAATAGGTATTACCTGCCCCGGATCTACATTTTTACAAAATTCAGGAGGAAAATAAATCATGGCAGAATCAATGCTGGGACTGAAGCGTTCCCACAGATGTACAGAACTGTCCACAGAACAGATCGGTGAGAATGTCACCGTCATGGGATGGGTTCAGAAGAGCAGAAATAAAGGCGGAATCATTTTTGTGGATTTGAGAGATCGCTCCGGCCTGCTTCAGATTATCTTTGAGGAGGCAGACTGCGGTGAGGAGAGCTTTGCCAAGGCTGAAAAGCTTAGAAGCGAGTTTGTAATCGCAGTTACAGGAAAGGTGGAGGCCCGTTCCGGCGCTGTCAATGAAAATTTAAAGACAGGAGCTATTGAGATCCGCGCTAATTCCCTGCGTATTCTTTCAGAGTCTGAGACTCCGCCGTTCCCAATTGAGGAGAACTCCAAGACAAAGGAGGAGCTGAGATTAAAATATCGTTACCTGGATTTGAGAAGACCGGATCTGCAGAGAAATCTGATGACCAGAAGCCGCGTGACTACCCTTACCAGAAGCTTTTTGGCAGAGGAGGGGTTCTTAGAGATCGAGACTCCGACTCTCATTAAGAGCACACCAGAGGGCGCCAGAGACTACCTTGTGCCAAGCCGTGTTCACCCAGGCAGCTTTTATGCCCTTCCCCAGTCCCCGCAGCTTTTTAAGCAGCTGTTAATGTGCTCTGGCTATGACCGCTACTTCCAGATTGCCAGATGCTACAGAGACGAGGACCTGAGAGCAGACAGACAGCCTGAGTTTACACAGATTGATATGGAGCTTTCCTTTGTAGACGTAGACGACGTGCTGGATGTGAACGAGAGACTGTTAAAGAAGCTTTTTAAGGAGATCTGCAACTACGATTTACAGCTTCCGATCCAGAGAATGACATGGAGAGAGGCTATGGATCGTTTTGGTTCCGACAAGCCGGATCTCCGCTTCGGAATGGAGCTTAAGAATGTATCTGAGACAGTAAAAGACTGCCAGTTTGTAGTATTTAAGGGCGCTCTGGAAAATGGCGGCTCTGTCAGAGGAATCAATGCAGAGGGACAGGCTGGAATGCCGAGAAAGAAAATCGACGCTCTGGTAGAGTATGCAAAGGGCTTCGGCGCTAAGGGACTGGCTTATCTGGCTGTCAATGAGGACGGCTCCTACAAGTCCTCTTTCGCTAAATTTATGACAGAGGAAGAGTTAAGCGCCCTTGTAAAGGCCATGGATGGAAAGCCAGGCGACCTGTTATTATTTGCCGCAGACAAGGACAAGGTTGTATTTGATGTGCTGGGCAATCTCCGTCTGGAGCTGGCAAGACAGCTTGACCTGTTAAAAAAGGATGACTTTAAGTTCCTCTGGGTGACAGAGTTCCCGTTATTAGAGTACTCTGAGGAGCAGGGACGTTTTGTAGCTATGCACCACCCATTTACCATGCCGATGGAGGAGGATCTGGATCTGATCGATACCAATCCAGGCGCAGTCCGCGCAAAGGCATATGATATCGTATTAAACGGAACAGAGATGGGCGGAGGTTCCATCCGTATCCACCAGAGCGATATCCAATCTAAGATGTTCGAGGTACTGGGCTTCACAGAGGAGCAGGCAAAGGATCAGTTCGGCTTCTTGTTAGACGCCTTCAAATATGGTGTTCCGCCTCACGCAGGTCTTGCCTACGGTCTGGATCGTATGGTCATGCTGATGGTGGGAGCAGATAGCATCCGCGATGTGATTGCATTCCCGAAGGTAAAGGATGCGTCCTGTCTGATGACAGAGGCTCCGTCTCCGGTAGACGCAAAGCAGTTAGAGGAGCTGGGAATCGAGGTTTCTGAGGAAGAGACACAGGAAGACAGCTCAGAAAAATAAATGAGAAACAGAGTAACAGTTCAGCCATGTGTGGCTGAACTGTTACAAAATAAAGGAAAGAGCAGAAAGCTTTCACTTTATGTCTGCTTTCATTTCCATAAAAAACTTCAACAGACGGTTGAAATATCATCCGGATTGTGATAAGATAAAAATAGTTTCAGGAAACATTCTGATTTCCTATTCGTTCCGGTCTGTTCAGGCCGATATTCCAGGTGACGATAACAGCTTCCACACAGAAGATTCAGTATATTTTAATTTAGCAGAATTTTGCAGTTTGCAGGAGAAATTTGCTCCCATTTTGCGCTTCTTAATATTCAATTGCCGACAGGTATTCTAAGACAAATCATTTGAGAAAATATAATTTATCACAAGAGTTCAAAATAATCAAATAATCAAATGCAATTATTTTAATAACCAGTATTTACCAACAGAAAAGAACAGGGAAGGTTTGAACAAAAATCTGGAACAGGAGGACAGTACTTCAGGAAAACGGAAGGAGGAAACCAGTCTGAGAAAGGGGAGTGAGGGAAACGAATTTAATCTATGGGAGGACAGGGTTCAGAGAAGGGAGATTGAAGGCAGCCCTGGCTGTGTGTGTTTTCTGCTTTGCCGGAGGTACGGGAAAGGCGGAGATGAAAAGCTATGGAGAGCCGCTTAAGTGCTTTGAATGTGCTTTTGCCACTGCTTCCAATGCAGAGGAGAGGACGGAGACAGCAAACGGGCCGGAGAATCGTCAGCTGCAGAAATATTTTCAGACTGCCAGAGAGTATGAAAGCAAGATGACAGGAGAGGCCCCTGATACGATTCCAGACAGCCGATTTGTGATTACCGGGCAGGAGGAAAACGATATCAGAGTTATAAGTGGGGCATCACAGATTCCAGATGGAGAGGAGAAAGTCTTTTATGTGATAGGCAAAAATTTTATTCCCAATGGAAAGGCTGTGGCAGAGTGGTTTGGTCCAGGGGCCGTGTATTCAAATTATCTGGAATCAGAGGAGAGAGAGGGAGAGGATATCTGGTATATTGCCAGGATGAGCGTCTGGAAAAACGGCAGCTTCGATGATTTAAAACACTGGGAAAAGGTGGAGGAAACTAAGGTTTCCTGTCTTGGAAAAGGATTGGCTCTGTATCGCTGTCAGGAGACGAAAGAGGAGAGAAAGATCATTACAGCGCCTTTGGGGCATTGCGATTCAGATGGGGATTCTCTTTGCGATCGGTGCAGAGAAAGAACCTTTGAGCAGAAGGAGGGATCCCGGATTTGTGCAGTTTTGCGGGGACAGCAGGTGACATTTACGTGTATTGATGCAGACTATCAGAACAGCGCTCTGCCAGAAGGCGGGATGCTCTACCTGGCAGATCAGACGGTGAAGACAGAATCTTTTGGAGGATATGGTTCCTGTGTATATGGAGACAGCCAGATCAGGAAATATTTTCGCGATGGTTTTCAGAATGGATGTTCATTGGGAGAAGCCTTAAAGGGAATTTCCATTCCAGGGTGCAGCGGAACCGACTATGCTATGAGCCTGTCAAAGGAAGAGTATGAGAAGTACCGGGAGCAGATAAAAGGAGGAGGATTCTTTCTCAGAGATCACACAGACAGTCATGTTTGGGCTGCTGATGAAAAGGGCAACCTGCTGTCAGCAGATCCAGCTGATACAGCTTATGGCATACGCCCGGCCATTGTGCTGAAGAAGCCCTGGCCGGGAAAGGCAGAAAAAATTCACTGGGAGCTGGGAGATCTTCAGCAGACAGAGATAGACGGGCAGAAGCTTCTGTTTCGGTGTATTGATCAAAATTATTCAGACAGTATGGAAAATCATGGACAGACAGCTTTATTTCTCTGCGAGACAGTCATTCCAGCTAATTATGGATCTGGATACGAACTCAGAGAGCAGGAAGATGGAAGCCACAGGTATGAGTTCTGCCCAGGTCCTGTGGTAAATTTTGGAGAAAGCAGCGATTATAAGTATTCTAGGATCAGAGAGTGGCTGGAGAAAGCAGGGGACAGTATTTTTCTGGCAGAACAGGTGCAGATTGGAACGGATACGGCATTTACAGGAGAAACGCCGGAAGGAGAGTATTCCTCTTTTGATGAGACCAGCCTGAACGGCCATTACATTGGCGCTCAGTCGCTTTACGGAAAGCTGTTTTTGCTGTCTGTAGACGAAGCAGTGAAATACAGGGATTTTCTTTGGAGCTTTGAGGGAGCCCACAGGGAAAATCCCGAGACGCAGCTGTCGTCCTTTTCGAAAGGATACTGGCTCAGGAGTCCCATGGGAACAGGGGACGGCAGGGATACAGGGTATGTGTATGGAGTGGATTTAGAACAGGGACAGATTCGTCCGGAACGGATCCGCCCGAAAGAAGAAACTGGAGATGAGGAGCTGGAGGTGACGTCGTCTTTTGGCGTCAGACCGGCCTTTGTGATGCCGCAGGATTAAAGGAACAGGAGGAGACAGATTGAGAAAGAAGATATTATTAGGACGGACAGCCGCCTGGATGATGGCAGCTGCCATAGCAGCGGGAAATGCAGCTTTGCCGCAGGTGAGAGGAGCTGAAAGGCTGGAGAGCCAGGAAGAGCAGAATGTGTATAAAAACGGGAACGGACAGAAGCCAGAGGGAGCTGCCTGCAAGGCATCTCCATCAGAGCCGGAGGAAGAACAGCCAGAGGAAGAACAGCCAGAGCCGGAGGAAGAAAAACAAGAGCCAGAGGAAGAACTGGAAGAAGAGAGGGAGCCTGAGAAACTGGAGGAAGAGGAGGAGCCGGAAGAAGTTCCTGAGACGTTTAGCACGGCTACAGGAGACCTGTGGGAGGAGTGGCATGGTGCAAAGACAGACTGGGAGGGAGAAGGAAGCAGAAAGAATCCGTACCAGATTACAAATCTTTCCGAACTGATGGGGCTTTCCGAGGCAGTCGCCCAGGGAGAGTCATTTGACGGAAATTATTTTGAACTTCGAAATGATATCCATCTGGGAGATTTGGAGGCAAACCACGGTTCCTGGAATCCGATTGGATGGTTTCAGAATAAAACAGATCTGGGAGGCGAACCCCGCACAGCCTTTGAAGGAAACTTTGACGGC
>CAUCIO010000161.1 GCA_958442925.1 uncultured Clostridium sp.
CGTCGATATGCTGGAGATTAATATTTCCTGTCCTAATGTCAAGGAAGGCGGAATTGCCTTTGGCCAGGATCCCAAGGCAGTGGAGGCGATTACCAGAGAGGTGAAGCGCCACGCCAGACAGCCGGTTATCATGAAGCTGAGTCCCAATGTAACGGATATCACTGTGATGGCCAAGGCAGCTGAGGCAGGAGGAGCAGACGTGCTTTCCCTGATCAATACCCTCACAGGCATGAAAATTGATATCCACAGACGTGCCTTTGCCGTTGCCAATAAAACGGGCGGCCTGTCAGGTCCGGCCATTAAGCCGGTGGCTGTCCGCATGGTATATCAGGTAGCGAATGCCGTGAAGCTTCCGATTATTGGAATGGGAGGAATCATGTGTGCAGACGATGCCATTGAATTCATGATGGCAGGCGCTACAGCCGTATCAGTAGGAACTGCCAATTTCCACAATCCTTATGCAACCCAGGAGATTGTGGAGGGTATGGAAGCCTACATGAAACGGTATCAGGTGGAGGACATTAACAGCCTGATCGGTATTGTAAAATAGATCAATCCAGGAGGTTTCAGAGAGATGGAAAGCTATAAGCAGGAATTTATTGATTTTATGGTAGAAAGCCAGGTACTGAAGTTTGGCGAGTTTACATTAAAGAGCGGCAGAAAGTCTCCGTTTTTTATGAATGCAGGAGGTTATGTGACAGGCTCCCAGCTGAAAAAGCTGGGCGAGTATTATGCCAGAGCCATCCACAGCGTGTACGGAGATGACTTCGATGTGCTGTTTGGACCGGCCTACAAGGGAATTCCTTTAAGTGTAGTGACAGCCATCGCCTACAGCGAATTATATGGAAAAGAGATCCGTTACTGCTCTGACCGTAAGGAGGAGAAGGATCACGGCGCAGATAAGGGAAGCTTCTTAGGAAGCAAGCTGCAGGACGGCGACCGCGTCGTTATGATTGAGGATGTAACTACCTCTGGAAAATCCATGGAGGAGACAGTTCCGAAGGTAAAGGGAGCTGCAGATGTGGAGATCGTAGGTCTGATGGTATCCTTAGATCGTATGGAAGTCGGCAAGGGCGGCGTAAAATGTGCTCTTGAGGAAGTAAAGGATCTGTACGGCTTCCCTACAAATGCCATTGTTTCCATGAAGGATGTGGTAGAGCATCTGTATAACAGAGAGTGCCAGGGCAAGGTAGTCATTGACGACCAGATTAAGGCGGCGATTGACGCTTACTACGAGCAGTACGGAGCGAAATAGGCTGTCCGCAGTTGATAGTGAGGAGAATCTGATGGAAAAGGTCTATAAGACAATGCGCAATGCAGGCGCATGCAGCATTGTGATCGGAAGCGTGATGATTGTAACAGGGCTTGCAGCCGGTGTTATGGCGATTGTAAGCGGAGCGGCTCTTCTGAGACGCAAATCAGAGATTACATTTTGATAAAAAGCTTTATGTTGAACCGGAAGAGTGTTGCAAGAAAGGAATACATCTGCAACACTCTTTTTACCATGAAAAAGAAAATTCAGAATCTGTGGGGAAGGATTCTTTTTGAAAATAATAGAAGTTGTGGGTTGGAGAATCTATGTGGAAGAGAGAAAAAACCCATCAGAAAATATGCTGGATCCTGTTTTTCAGCTATCTGCTGATGTTAACTTATTTTATGTTTTTTTCCGACGACTTCGGGCGGTCGGAATATACAGAGTATCATTATAACCTGACGCTGTTTAAAGAAATACGGCGGTTTTATACCTACAGAGAGCTTTTGGGAACGAGAGCCTTTCTCATTAACATTGTGGGAAATATAGTGTGCTTTATGCCCTTTGGTTTTATTCTTCCGATCATTTCAAGGCTGGGAGAAAAATGGTTTAATACGCTGCTTTTAAGCTTCCTTCTGACGCTTTCTATCGAAACGATTCAGCTGGTGTTCCGGGTGGGAAGCTTTGATGTGGACGACATGTTTCTCAATACGGTAGGAGGGGCGGCCGGATATATCACTGTGACGGCGCTCAAGTGGATAAGGAGGGCTTTCCATGGCTCAGAAAACTAAGAAGATTTCATATATCAAAAAACCAATGGCCCAAAACGGTTTTATCTGTCTGGGCCTGGCGGCTGTGGCCCTGTTTCTGTGCCTGTCTGGCCTTGGAATCAGCATCAGAAATCAGGGAAATACTCCTGTAGGAGGGACGGCAGTCTGTTTTTCCAGCTTTCTGTTTGCTGTGTTCGGTGTGGTTTACGGCTGGGCTTCGTTTCAGGAGGAGGAAAAAAACTATATACTGGCAAAGATAGGGGCTCCTATCAGCGGCCTGATTGTAATTTTTTGGATTGTGCTTATATTAATTGGATTGAAAGGATGACAGGATGAATTACGAAAAGGGAGTCTGCTACGCAGAAAAATTCAGGAAAGAAAATGAGGCTGTAAAAGAGCGTCATGAGCTGGCGGCAGCCAGAATTCGGGAAATTCCTATGGAACATACTACCGGAGAAAGGTTTGACAGATATTTTAAGAAGACAGCAGAATTTATTCTGCTGTGCGAGGAAGTGTTTCAGCGCCAGGCGTCGGGGGCTCTGTTAAAGGCAGAGCTTTCTGAACTTCGCAGTTTAAACCAGAGGCTGTATGAGGACATTCTGCCGGAGCATTACGGGGAAAGCTTTGCAAACCCTGCTTATGCCTGCCAGGAACTGACAGAGGAGTACGGAACCTATCTGGCCTTTCTCTATACAGAGATCCGCGGGATGATTGTCTATGCCTATGAGAGCAGGCTGACAGACATGACGATTCTGGAGGAGGTATTTATTGAGGTCTACAACCTGTTTGAGGGGGAGGAGCCGGAGGAGAAGGAGTTAAAATCAGTGCTCTACTGGTTTGTCAGCGATTACTGCGATGTGACTTTAAGCTACCGGATCCGGGAATCCCTTGACCCATCCCTGGATTTTGCGGGAAGTATTATAAAGAACAGCGATCTGGGAGACGAGAGGTATCTCTACCAGTTCGGCGAGTATATTTCCGATACAGAGAGATCCATTTCTGCCTTCTTAAATCAGCTTCCTGAGGCAACAGTAAGAAAAATGGCTGACACCTTTACAGAAGGTTACAAAAAGGGATTTGAGGTCATGGGAAGAAACCTTTCTAAAAAGCAGACGGTACAGCTGCGCTTCCCTCTGGGGTTTGAGAGAATGATGCGGTATGCAGCAGAAAATTTTGAAGCCATGGGTCTGTCCCCCATCTTTATGCGGGCGGCAGTGGGAACCATGAACAGGACAGCGTCCCGTACCAACGGCTATTTTGGATTTTCTCCAAACCGCCAGTATGAGTATGATCACCGGTATGATAATGCCCTGTATATGGATAAAGCTTTCAAGGAGAGAAAACTCTCTGTACTCCGGGTGGCCTATGAGGAACAGAAGGAGCTGGCAGCAGCCTACGGCGGTCCGGCAGTGTTAGAGACCTTTGGAGAGGAGGGCTTTCATCCGGAGAACAAAAAGGAGGCATTTGCCCTCAGCGAAAAACAGGAAAAGCTGGTTCACGCCTATGCCAATGAGTCCATGCAGATCGCAGACAGCTATATTCCAGGGGATGAGACAAGCTTTACGATTATTTCATTTCCGATTCCAGAGATCGGAGAAAAATTCCAGGAGATTTTTGAGGAGACCATCCGGATTAATACCCTGGACTACGAGCTATACAAACGTGTCCAGCAGACGATAATCGACACTTTGGATCAGGCAGAGTATGCCAGAGTGACAGGTAAGGGAGAAAATAAGACAGATCTGAAAATCAATCTGCTGGAACTGAAGGATCCAAAGAAGGAGACAAGGTTTGAAAACTGTGTGGCAGATGTAAACATCCCGGTTGGCGAGGTTTTTACCTCCCCGGTGCTTCAGGGCACAGAGGGCACACTGTTTGTAGGGAATGTTTATATCGGTGATTTCCAGTTTAAAAATCTGTGTATCCGCTTTGAAAACGGCAGGACAGCAGATTATACCTGTGAAAACTTTGCAGATGAAGAGGAGTGCAGAAAGCTGGTAAAGCAGGTGATTTTAAAGAATCACGACAGCCTTCCTATGGGAGAGTTTGCAGTGGGAACTAATACCACGGCATACGCGGTGGGCGTCAAGTACGGAATTTCCGACCGGTTCCCGATTCTCATAGCAGAGAAGACAGGCCCCCACTTTGCAGTAGGAGATACCTGCTACAGCTGGTCTGAGGACGCGCCAGTCTACAATCCGGATGGAAAAGAGGCGGTGGCCAGAGACAATGAGATTTCTATTTTGAGAAAAGAGGATCTGTCTAAAGCTTACTTCGGATGCCATACAGATATCACAATCCCCTATTCGGAGCTGGACACAGTGGAGGCGGTGATGGGGGACGGCAGCGTGGTCTACATCATAAAGGACGGAAGATTTGTCCTGCCTGGAACAGAGGAACTGAACGCGCCTCTGGAGACGGTGAAAGACTGTTAAACAGCTGGAGTCATATCTGCTTATAAGTATATTTCATAAGCGCCTGTCTTGACGGGGGAAAATAAAACAGGTATTATTAATTAGTAAAACTAAGATAAAACATGATAAATATTAGAATTACTAATGTTAAAATACAAGGAAAAGGAGAATTCACTATGGCAAAAGTAGGAATTGTAATGGGAAGCGACTCAGATATGCCGGTTATGGCACAGGCGGCAGATTTTCTGGAGAAAATGGGCATTGAGTTTGAGATGACAGTGATTTCCGCCCACAGAGAGCCTGATGTATTCTTCGAATACGCAAAGTCCGCAGAGGCCAGAGGATATAAGGTAATTATTGCAGGAGCCGGAAAAGCGGCTCATCTGCCAGGCATGTGTGCGGCTCTGTTCCCAATGCCTGTTATTGGAGTTCCCATGAAGACCTCTGATCTTGGCGGAGTAGATTCCCTGTACTCCATTGTTCAGATGCCGTCCGGAATCCCGGTTGCTACCGTAGCAATTAACGGAGGAAAGAATGCCGGCATTCTGGCAGCTAAAATTCTGGCAGCCTCCGATTCAGAACTTCTTGAGA
>CAUCIO010000162.1 GCA_958442925.1 uncultured Clostridium sp.
ATGATGAAAGGCGATATGGGACAGTATACAGAGGAGAGAAACAGACAGAAGAAGATTCTGGCCAGCGTAAAGGATTTATCCATTGAATTTACGGACCGGGGAGCTTCGGAAGAGGTTGTAAAGAAAATCAGTTTCCCGATTTATGAGGGAGAAATTCTGGGAGTAGTGGGAGAGAGCGGTTCCGGAAAGTCCATGAGCGCGCTCTCCATTATGGGACTGCTTCCGGACAGTGCAGTGATCAACAGCGGAAGCATTGAATTCTGCAAAAAAAACGGGGAGACAGTGAATCTGCTGACCCTTTCCGAACAGGAGAGAGAACGGATTCAGGGAGAGGAAATTGCCATGGTGTTTCAGGAACCCATGACCTCTTTAAATCCTGTTATGAAGATTGGGAAGCAGGTAGGGGAAAATCTGGCTCTTCACACAGACCTTCCGAAAGAGGAAATCCGGAAAAAATGCGTGGAAGCTCTCCAGGCAGTCGGACTTTCAGAGGCGGAGGCCCTGCTGGAACGGTATCCCCACGAGCTGTCCGGAGGTATGCGCCAGAGAGTGATGATTGCCCAGGCCATGATCGCCTCCCCCAGGCTTCTGATTGCAGACGAGCCTACCACGGCTCTGGATGTGATTGTCCAGGCACAGATTCTCCGCCTTCTTAAAAAGATTCACCAGGAGAAGCATACCTCTATTTTATTTATTTCCCACGATTTGAATGTGATCCGGGAGATCTGCAGCCGTGTTCTGGTAGTGTACCAGGGGGTGATTGTAGAGCAGGGAGAGACGGAGCAGGTGCTGAACCACCCAAGACACGAGTATACGAAGCATCTGGTGGCGTCGATTCCTGAAAAGACAGGAAGAGCGGACAGCCAGAAAGAAATTTTGAAAATTTCCAATCTGGATGTCTTTTACCGGGAGGGAGGGGGATTTTTCAGGAAACCCTCCAGAAAAAAAGCGCTCAGCAATGTGAATCTCTCTGTACGGGAAGGGGAAATCCTGGGAATAGTGGGAGAGAGCGGCTGCGGAAAATCTACCCTCTCTAAGACCATTGTGGGGCTTAACAGGGATTATTCAGGAACCATTGAGACAGATGGAGATCTGCATCCTCAGATGGTATTCCAGGATCCCTTCGGTTCTTTAAATCCGGCAAAGAAAATCGGATGGATTTTAGAGGAACCTCTCCGGCTGAGAGGTATTTCAGACAGAGATGAGAGAAGACGCCTGGCGGAGGAAATGCTGGTAAAAATAGGGCTGGACGAGAGCTTTTACAGCCGTCGGCCCAGAGAGCTTTCCGGGGGACAGCGCCAGAGGCTCAGCATTGGAACAGCTCTGCTTTCTGATTCCAGGCTGCTGGTAGCCGATGAACCGGTGTCTGCTCTGGATGTGACTGTTCAGTCCCAGATTCTGAAGCTTCTGCTGGATATCCACGAGGAGAGAAAGAACACGCTTTTGTTTGTAAGCCACGACTTAAATATTGTGCGCCGTGTCTGTCACCGGGTAGCGGTGCTGTATCTGGGAGAGGTGGTAGAGTCGGGGGCGGTAGAGGCGATTTATCATAATCCCTGCCACCCCTATACAAGGCTTCTGCTGGCCTCCTCCCTGGGGGAAAACAGTGAGAAAGAAAAGGCTGAGAGGAACCATCAGAATGAACTGGCCTCTGACATTGGGGAATCTTTCGGGCGGGACAGCGCAGGCTGCCCCTTCTATCCCCGCTGTCCGGAGCGCAGAGAGGGCTGCGCTTTTTCAAGGCCGGAAATGGTGAGCCTGGAAAACGGCCATAAAGTGAAATGTTTCGGCTGCCAGACTCCGTCTGTATAGGGCAGACAGAAAGGAGAATCCGCATGAATGTAAAAGGAAAGGTTGTTATTGTCACAGCATCTACAAGAGGAATCGGCTGGGCCTGTGTTCAGGCCTTTGCGAGAGAAGGAGCCATTGTATATCTGGCTGCCAGAAATGAAGAGGCAGCAAAAAAGAGAATCGAGGAGCTTTCAGGAGAACCAGGACAGGCCAAATGGGTTTACTGCGACGCGTCAGTAAGAGAATCCTATGCCTCCATGGCAGAGACGGTGGAGAAGGCAGAGGGACGCATCGACGTTCTGGTCAACAATTTTGGAACCTCAGATCCTAGGACAGATCTGGACATTGCCAGAACCAGATATGAGGATTTCTTGGACACACTTGATAAAAACCTGTCCAGCGTATTTCTTTCCACTCAGGCTGTGCTTCCTGTCATGAGAAAACAGGGAGGCGGAAGCATTGTCAATATCAGCTCCATCGGCGGGCAGATTCCGGATATTGCCAGAATCGGCTATGCAGTCAGCAAAGACGCCATCATTTACCTGTCTAAAAACATGGCTCTCCAGGAGGGAAGAAACGGAATCCGTGTCAATGTAGTGTGTCCGGGACAGACTGCCACAGATGCAGTAAAAGACAATATGTCAGAATCCTTCCAGGAACTGTTCTTACGCCACACTCCTATTAAGAGAATGGGAACGCCGGAGGAGATTGCAGCGGCAGTGCTTTACTTCGGCAGCGAGGAAGCAGCTTATACTACGGGCCAGGTGATTGCCGTGTCAGGCGGATTTGGACTGGGTACACCGGTTTATGCAGAACTGTCTGCATTATCTGCAGAAGACAGGCATTAGGAAACGCTAGAAAAAACGGCGCATATATAGTATAATTACAATCATAGAAATTCCATAGACAGGCCTGAATGGAAAGGGAGGGGGACGTGTTTATGAAAGAAAAAATAGCAGTTCTGAAACGAATGCTGGATGAGAGTAATTATACGGTAGCACTCTGCGGTTCCGGCATGCTGACAGACGGAGGAATCACAGGGATCAAAAGTCCAGAGAGGGCTTATGCTATTGAAAAAGCCTATGGCGCTTCGCCGGAGTATATTTTTACCAGCGCCTATTACAATACGAGGCCAGAGCAGTTTTTCCATTTTTATAAAGAGGAGATACTTCGCTGCATTCCAGAGCCAGGGCTGGGAAGCTATGCCATGGCCAGGATGGAGCAGGCGGGAAAGCTGCAGTGCGTGATCACGGCTAACGTATATAACCAGGCGATCCGGGGAGGCTGCGAGCATGTGATTAATCTTCACGGGACTGTGTACGAGAATCAGTGTCCCAGATGCGGGGAACTCTATACAGTGGAGGACATTCTGGGAATGAAAGGGATTCCCTGCTGCCGCGTCTGCAACGCCACGATCCGGCCCAAGGTATCCTTATTTGGAGAGATGGTAGACAGCCGTATTATGACCAGAACTACAGAGGAGATTGAAAAGGCGGAGGTGCTTCTGCTTGTGGGAAGTACCCTGCGCTCGGAGGTTTTTTCCAACTATCTTAAGTATTTTCATGGGAAGTATCTGGCGGTGCTGCACAGAATGCCTCATTATTCCGATGAAAAGGCCGATTTGACACTGATTGGAGAGCCTGGACAGATTCTCTCACAACTGGGCTACTAAAGAAAAAAAGAAAGGTTCCTGTGACTTCCACGTAAGACAGGGAACCTTTCTTTTTTTAAATAAAAGAATAAACGCGTCTTTAAAGATACTTTTTCATATCCTCGATATTTTTTTCTTCTGATTTCAGCTGTTTTTGAGCCAGGCTTACCACAGAAGGGTTGGAACCCCGGTAGGCATTCAGTTGTTTTTTTAATTCTGTGGCCCCCATAGTGTTTCCCTGAATGACCATTTCCGCCAGCTTGGAGGTAGTAGGGTTTACCAGACTTTTCATGGTAGAGGACACCCTGGACATGGCCTTTGCTACAGGACTTGCATCTTCTGCCACAGCTCCATGGGCTCTCAGCATTCTGCCGCTTTCCTCATAGGCCAGTTCGTATTCGTCCAGCTGTGAATTCAGCGCGTGGAGAAACTGAACGTCATTGGAAAGCTGGATCACATGGCGGACGCTGTCCCGCCCCATATCTGCATTTTGATGAATCTGATTTAAAAGTTCGATATCCTGTGTCATAAAATAGGCTCCTTTCCTTGCGTACTGCTTACATTTATTAGTATGGACAAAAAGAGGAAAAATAGACAGAAACAGATTGTTTTTTCCAAGTGTTCATGGTATTATCAGGGAACGCAGACTAACGGTGTAAGAGAAGACATGAAAAATCTTTTACAGAATGGGTCTGAAAAGCAGCAGATAGAAAACAGGAGGAAATAAACATATGAAAAAAAGATATGGGATAATTCTGGCAGCGTGTATGGCGGCAGCTGTTCTGACCGCCTGCCAGGGAAAAGAAGCAGAGCAGAAGCCGTCTTCTGCCGTTTCTGAGGAAGCAAAGTCAGAGGATTTTGAGCAGGCAGAAGAAAATGCCGGAGAGAAGGAGAGCGGCGGGGTGTTTGAGTCCTTTACAGCCCAGGATTTAGATGGAAATACGGTTGATGAGTCTGTCTTTGCAGACGCGAAACTGACCATGATCAATGTCTGGGGAACTTTCTGCACTCCCTGTCTGGAGGAAATGCCGGCTCTGGCTGAACTGAACAGGGAATATCAGGAGAAGGGCGTCCAGATCATTGGAATCTGCTCAGATACAATGAATGCAGACAAGGAATTAGATCAGGATCAGGTTGAGAAAGCCAGAGAACTGGCAGAACAGACAGGGGCAGATTACCTCCACATTGCCATGTCCGGAACGCTGGTGGATACGCTTCTCCCACAGGTGATGGCAGTTCCTATGACTATTTTTGTAGACAGCGAGGGAACCCAGGTGGGGACTGCCTACATGGGAGCCAGAGACAAGGAAGGCTGGGCTGAGATTATGGAAGAAGTCCTGGCTTCTGTTCAGTAATCAGGAAGAAGAGAGGACTGTTTCATGAAAGACAAGATAGAAAAGAAGAGCATTGTCGGCCTGGTGCAGGGCGGCCTGCTTGCAGCAGCGGCTGTCCTTCTGGCAGCTGGAGTTTACAGGGGAGAGGCGGCGACAGTGTTTATAAAGGCGGCGAATATCTGCGTGGATTGTATTGGAATCTGGTAACAGGGGGAGTAAGGGAGGATGGCTTGGCAGGTTACGCC
>CAUCIO010000163.1 GCA_958442925.1 uncultured Clostridium sp.
TTCACTCTCTACTGCTGAAGCTCCCGCAGACCTTCCCCGATCATGGAAAAGCCCAGGATAATGAGGATAATCACAATTCCCGGAAAAATCGCATACCAGGGAGCTCCAAACAGGAAGGACTGGGCCTCCGACAGCATTCGTCCAAGGCTTGGCTCCGGCGGCTGAACTCCCAGCCCCAGATAACTCATCCCCGCCTCAGACAGCACTGCATTGTTAAATGCAATCGCAGCAGTAGTCAGAATGCTGACCGATGCGTTTGGAAGAATGTGGACAAAAATAATCCGCAGGCTTCCCACGCCCATCACCTTTGCACTTTTCACAAAATCCAGTTCCCGGCAGCGAATTACCTCACTTCGCACCATTCTGGCAAACACTGGAATAAAGATAATTCCAAGAGCCAGAATAATATTGTATTTTCCAGGTCCCAGAAGGCTGATAAAAATCAGAGCCAGCAGAACGCTTGGAAAGCTCATAATCATATCTCCAACGCGCATCAGAACATTGTCCAGCACACCTCCATAGTACCCGGTCAGCGCTCCGGCCGCCGTGCCGATCACGCCTCCTATCAGCACAGTGCAGACTGCCACAAAAAAGGTGTTTCCGCTTCCATTCATTACACGGCTGAAAATGTCTCTTCCAAAATTATCTGTTCCCATAGGATGAGCCAGGCACGGCGCCAGATTCACATGAAGGGAATCCATCTGTGTCGGCGGATAGGGCGTCCAGAACTGGCCAATCACTGCTGCTGTCAGAAAAAACAGGGTGATGGACAATCCCACGATTAAATTCCAGTTTCGTTTCTTTTTCACGTCTTCCTCCTCCGCTTACGATGTCCTGACTCTTGGGTCTAACAGCTGGTACATAAAATCCACCAGAAAGTTCACCGCCACTACCACCAGGGTAATATACATAACAACTGCCTGAACTACTGGATAGTCCCGGCTGAAAATGGAGCTGATCAGAAGTCTGCCCACTCCCGGCACACTGAATACCTGCTCCACAATAATACTTCCCGCCAGAATTTCCGCTACCACCATAGCCGTGAAGGTAATAACAGGAATCATGGCATTTTTCAGCACATGGACATAGAGAATCCGTCTGCTGCTGTTTCCCCTGCTCTTTGCAGTCCTGACATAGTCTTTTGAGAGTTCCGAGAGAACGGCATTTCTTAAAAACTTCACTACCATGGCAATTTTCGGAAGGGCTACAGCCGCGGCCGGAAATACCAGGTAGGAAACAGCTCCCCAAAAGCTCTCTGACGGCTCAATAAACTGTCCTGGCTGAAACCAGTGGAGCACCAGACCAAAGGCGTAGGTTAAAAGGATTCCCAAAAAAAAGGAGGGAACCGCCATCACGGTCTGGAGAACCTGGTTGACCAGACGGTCTAACACTCCTCCGGCTCCTCTGGCACATAAAAGTCCCAGGGGAACGGAACATACCAGGATCATAAGCAGAGAAATCACTGCCAGCATCACGGTGACCGGAAGCCGGTCTGACAACAGTTCACTCACTGTCATATTATCATAATGGTAGGATTTTCCAAAATCTCCCCTCACAGCTCCGGACAGCCAGCTCAAATACCGGACTGGCAGGGGATCATTTAACCCCATCTCTTCTCTGAACGCTTCTATCTGCTCTTCTGTCGCATCATCTCCCAGACGGGTCAAAGCCGCATCTCCTGGAATAACAGAAAAAGCAGTGAACGTGAGAAGGGATATCAGCAACAATGTGATAATGAGAGTAACAAATTTCTTAATAAAATATTTCATCGATATCCTCCGGCGATTCACTGCCTTTTATCATGTTTTATTTAATTTCTGATATTCAGTTCTAATTTGCCTGATATACCACTGACATATCGTCTCCTGCAGTAGGATAGAACGTATATCCATCAAATTTTTTGTTTACTGCTACAAAGTTAGCCGGATCCTGAATGTAAACAGCTGCTGCATCCTCTGTCAGAATCATCTCGGCTTCCTTGTAGAATGCGGCCTTCTCAGCCTCATTTACTGCCGTGTAAGCCTTCTGGAAAGCTTCATCATATTCTGCATTGGAATAGTGCATGAAGTTCTTGCTGTCATCTGTCACATATTTTCTCAGCCAGTCATTAGGCGCAAGTGTTCCGTCAAAGCCTATAATTGTGGCCTCAAATTTTCCGCCCTTATACACATCGCTGAGCCAGGTGCTCCACTCTACCTGATTAATTGAAGCATTGACTCCAACCTGCTTTAACTCTTCCACAACAATCTGAGCGGTGTCCACATGCTGGGAATAAGAACTGGGAACTGTGATCTCCAGATCGAAGCCATCTGCATATCCTGCATCTGCCAGAAGCTGTTTCGCCTTCTGAGGATCGTAGGAATAGACTTTCTCCGTCTCAGGCTCATAATAGACAGACATATTGGGAATCATGTGTGTGCCAATAATATGGCTCTTTCCTCCGAACATAAACTGATTAATCTCATCACGGTTCACCGCATAGCACAGGGCCTGTCTTACCTCCGGCTTGGAAAGAGGCTCATAGCTGCTGTTTAAAAACATTCCCTGTACCAGATTCATACTGCCTTCCTCAATCTGGAACTGTTCGCCTAAGGTCTGTACCTGTGTGTTATTCAGATATTTTAAAATATCTATGGTTCCAGCCTGAAGCTCCATAAAGGCTGTATCCACATCAGCTGTAATCTTGAAGGTCACCTGATCCAGATAAGGAAGTCCCTCCTGCCAGTAGCCGTCGTATTTTTCCATCACAACAGACTGTCCCGGCGTGTAGGATACGAAACGGAAGGGACCTGTACCAACAGGTGTTCCCACCGGATCCTCATTGGAAGCCGGGATAATATAGGCCTGAGACAGATCGGACAGAAACTCAGAATAGCTGTCCGTCAGGGCTACCTCAACGGTCTTTTCGTCCTTTACCGTTACCTCTGAAAGCATAGAAAAAGCGGAGCCCTGATTGGCCTCCGCGCATCGATCAATGGAATATTTGACGTCCTCGGCAGTTACCAAAGAACCATCGTGGAACGTGATTCCATCTCTCAGAGTAAAGGTGTAGCTCTTCGCATCCTCTGAAATTTCATAATCACTGGCCACTGCCGGTATCAGACTGCCGTCTGGAGCGGGCTTTACAAGCCCTTCATACAAATTAAAAACCACATCTCTAGTTCCTGCGTCCGTCGTAGCATGGGGGTCAAGACTAGCCAGGTCCTGCGTCATACCTACTACGACGCTTCCGCCTGGTTGGGGTGTTCCTTCTGAAAGAGTATTACCTTCTGTTTCTGCGGCAGATGTATCATCTGGTGCCGCTGCCGAGGTGCCTTCTCCATTCTTGCCGCCACTGCAGGCGCAGAGTGCAGCAGATACGAAAAGCGCTGTTAAACCTAAAAGAATTTTCTTCTTTTTCATTATTTTTTCCTCTCACTTATCCGTAATATTCTCTCATTATTCAATTGTCCCCTACATTGTAGCAGATTTTCTTAAAATTTCAATCCTTTTTTCCTGCCTTTTTTCAGCTCCTGCCACAAGCTTGACGCATCCTGTTGTTTTTTGTCGCTTCCTGTCGCCCTTCCTTCTTTGTAGAAAAGTCGCCGCCTGCGGCATATTTCTTCTTCGCGCGAGTGCGCATCCTAAGCAAAGCGTTTTTTATGACATAGGGTACAATTTCCTATGCCATAAAAAATCCCCTCTGTCAGCAGACTGCCGACAAAGGGGATTTACAATCTAACATTATTCCTGTACGGAGAACTGATCCTTTCCTACTCCGCACAGAGGACATAACCAGTCCTCCGGTATATCTTCAAAAGCAGTTCCTGCTGCCACTCCGTTATCTGGATCTCCCTCAGCTGGATCGTAGATATAACCGCAAACGTCGCAAATATATTTCTTCATGGCAAATCCTCCTAAATTATAAAATCTGATTTGATGTGTCTGTTATCTGTTGATGGATTCAGTATAACACAGCAGGGTTTGTTTGTCCAGTATAATTTTAATAAAAGTTACTATTATTGTTTTATTCCAGCAGCCGCAGAATCTCCTCCTTATTCAGACCTGCCAGGGATACGGTTCCCTCTGTTACTATCCTGTCTGCCAACTCTCTCTTTGACTCCTGAAGACGCAGAATATTTTCTTCCACCGTCCCCTTTGAAATCAGACGGATCACCGTCACCTGACGCTTCTGTCCAATCCGGTGAGCGCGATCAGAAGCCTGGTTCTCCGCTGCCACGTTCCACCATGGATCATAAAGAATAACAAAATCAGCCCCTGTTAGGTTCAGGCCTGTGCCTCCCGCCTTCAGAGAAATCAGAAATACCTGTGCCTCTCCTGCGTTAAATCTGGCAGCCAGCCTGTTTCTCTCCTCCTTCGGCGTGGAACCAGTCAGAGTAAAGCTTTTAATTCCTGTCTCCGCAAGTTTCTTCTCCATAACTGGAAACATGGAAGAAAACTGGGAAAACAGAAGAATTCTGTGTCCTGCAGACACGGCCCCTGCTGTCACATCCATGCAGGTATCAAGCTTGGCAGAGCCTCCCTTATAGTTTTCATAGCACAGGGAAGGATCGCAGCAGATCTGCCTGAGTCTTGTAAGACCTGATAAAATCTTAAACTTTTCTTCCCCATGTTCCAGGTCCTCCTTCAGGCGGAGGACATTGGCCCCATAGAGCTTCTTCTGCTCCCCGGAAAACGCAGAGTAAACCACCTTCTCCACCTTTTCCGGCAGCTCTTTCATTACATCTTTTTTCAGTCTCCTCAGAATAAAAGGGCCAATCAGGCGGCGCAGATTTGCAGCTGCCGCCTCGTTCCCCTCCTTTACAATCGGTATCTCGTAAAGTGTCCGGAATTTTCGGTAGGAAAACAAAAAACCCGGCATCAGATAATCAAAAATGCTCCACAGTTCTCCCAGGTGATTCTCCACCGGCGTTCCTGTCAGGGCAAGCCTTGTCCTGGCTCTGACTGCCTTTACCGCCTTA
>CAUCIO010000164.1 GCA_958442925.1 uncultured Clostridium sp.
CTCGTAGAGATTCAGCTCCAGGTTAATGAGAAAAGCCAGATCGTTTTTCATGTTCATGTAAATGGCATTTTCCAGAGTGATGATTTCCAGCTGTGACGCGTCCCTGTAATCGGTCTGCCCTACTGCATTGTAAAGAGACAGAAGCGCCTCTTTATCATTAAAGAGCATGCGGAAGAGGGTGTCCTTGTAGCTGCGCTGGACTGGCTGAGCCGGTTGTGCCTGGGCCTGCTGCCAGTGTGCCGAACCTGCAGTTCGGCTGTTTTGTTTCTGATTCATTTGACCTCCTTTTGCAGGAGTCTTCAGAAATGAAAATCTCCTGCCCTGATATAAATGTGGAAAAAGCATAGATTTTCTGATGTTCTGAAAGAAAGGAATCAGAGATATAAGGCCTGAAGAACCAGGCCCGATGTGGTGAAATGTATGCTTTTGTGAGCTCAGTATAACATAGATGGAAAGGAACTACAATGGAAATATAAATAGATAGAAGCTGGACAGAAGACTGGTCTTTACGGTGTATTTTTGTTATACTGATAAATATGGGAAGATAGATATCGGTTCCAGTCTGACAGGGAAGCTGAAATAAAAAATTTCTTGACAGGAGGTTTACATAACATGAAAAGAAATGTAACAAAGGTTATTTTTATTCTGGCGCTGGTGGTTTTTCTTGGAGCGTTGGGATATCTGGGATTTATATGGTTTTCTTATCATTCTGCCGGACAGGCATATGAACAGTTGGCGGATCAGGTGATTCAGCGAAGGGAAAATTCTTCAGACGGAGAACTGGGCGAGAGTGGGGGCGGACAGGCTGTCTGGGCGCCTTTGACTGTCGATTTTGACGCTCTCAGAGCTGTTTCTGAGGATGTGGTTCTCTGGATTGACATTCCAGGTACAGGCGTCAGCTATCCGGTAGCCCAGGCAGAGGATAATGATTATTATCTGAGAAAGACGCTGAAAGGGGAATATAATTTTGCAGGTACAGTATTTATGGATTACAGAAATAATCCATCGGTGACAGATGATAACACGATACTCTATGGCCATAACATGAGGGATGGCTCTATGTTTGGGCTGCTGAAAAAGTATGGAAAAGAAGAGTTTTTCCGGGCTTATCCGGAGATCGATTTGTATCTTTCAGACAGGATTCTGCGGTGCAGCGTGATTTCCAGCCATCAGGAGGCTGCCCAGGAGGAAAATTTCCCTATGCAGTTCGGCAGTGGGGAGGAGAAAATGGCTTACATTGACAGGATTAAATCCAAGGCCTGGTATGATACAGGAGTTCTGGCAGGCGAAGAAGACCGCCTGATTACTCTTGTGACTTGTACAGGAAATGGATACAGTCATCGGTTTGTGGTACAGGCTGTTGTGACTGAGGAGATAGGACTGTCAGCCGGAGATTCTGCTATGGAAAAGCCGGAAACAGAATAGCCAGGCAGAAAGGATGCGGAGTCTGAATAGAGGAGACAGAATTTATGGAAAGTTTTTTAGTGGCAGTGAATGCGGTAATGCCGTTTTTGATTTATATTTCTTTTGGTTATGGGGTACGGATGAGCGGCCTGGTAGATGAGGATTTTATGAATAAGCTGAACAAGCTGATTTTCAGGGCATTTTTCCCTATTTTAATGTTCAACAACCTTTATAAAATGGAACCGGGTTCCTCCCTGGATGGAAGGCTGGCCGCAGTGGGAATTGCCAGCATTCTGATTCTGGAGGTGCTGTTGATACTCATCGTTCCAAGGTTTGTGAAAGGGAATCCTCAAAGGGGAGTAGTCATTCAGGGGATTTACAGGAGTAATTTTGTTTTGTTTGCCATTCCGCTGACTACCAGCCTGTTCGGAGAGGCGGGAGCGGCCCTGGCTTCCATGATGGTGGCCATTGTTATACCGATTTACAATGTAACGGCAGTGATTATTCTGGAAATGTTTCATGGAGGAAAGTCGGATATTAAAAAGCTGGTGAAAAATGTGGTGACGAATCCGCTGATTATGGGAGCTGTCACAGGACTTATTTTTTTCCTGCTCCGCATTAAACTGCCCGAATGCGTAAATGGAACGGTATCTCAGTTTGCAGGTCTGACTACGCCTCTGGCTCTGTTTGTTCTGGGAGGAACTCTGCATTTTTCCGCTGTAAGAGGAAACCTTAAGTATCTGATTCCCTCCCTGACAGTGAAAATGGTGATTTTGCCTGCTGTTATTACAGGAATTGCTACAGCTATGGGCTTTGGAAATCTGGAGCGTTTTGTTCTGTTTACCATGTACGCGACTCCTGTGGCTACGGCGTCCTATTCCATGGCCCAGAATATGGGAGGCGATGGAGAACTGGCAGGGCAGTTTGTGGTTATCAGTACTGCGGCGTCTATTGTTACTATTTTTCTGTGGGTTCTGCTGTTCCGGAGCATGGGAATGATATAATAAAAAGAGACTGTTCAGAATTGCCGACAAAGCGGCTGTTCTGAAGCAGTCTCTTTCTTTTACAATCTGAATCCGTCTGAAACGGAAGAATCAGCTTAAATTAAGCCTCCTCGATTGCACCTGTTGGGCATGTACCAGCGCAAGCTCCGCAGTCGATGCAAGCAGCAGCGTCGATCTCGTACTTGCCATCTCCCTCGCTGATTGCGCCTACTGGACATCCGCCAGCGCAAGCGCCACAGCTAACGCATGTATCTGTAATTACATATGCCATGATAAATTACCTCCTTTAATTATGGTTGTGCCTACATTTTATACTAAACTCCGAAAATATTCAAGATGGTACCCTAAAAAAAGTTGTTCTAAAATAAAAGCAAGGGAATAAGGTGGAATATTTTGACGGATAAAGGGAGATAATAGAATGGAATGAGAGATTTTCAGACAGTATTTTTCAAATTTCCATTCTTTTCTGATATCAGAGTGCTGTATCAGGATGAAATATGCCTTGCAATGGGAATTAAAAAGTATTATAGTATTGGATATAAAAATACAAGGAGGTACAAACATGCAGATTAATAAAGATATGTTAATCGGTGATCTGGTTCGTCTGGACGATGGGATTGCACCTATCCTTATGGGAGCGGGGATGCACTGCTTAGGCTGTCCAGCTTCTCAGATGGAGTCTCTGGAAGAGGCCAGTATGGTTCACGGAATCCCGGTTGATACATTAGTAAATGCGATCAATGAATACCTGGCTCAGAAGTAATTCTGAAACAGGCTGAAATAAAAAGGCAGTTGAGAGGGACATTTCCCTGCTCAACTGCCTTTTTTGGTGCTGGCAGGAGAGTTGTTCTATAGTCTGCTCAGCACAGCTACGGCATTTTCGCGGATAATACGTTCATAATGCTCATCGAAATAAGCGCGGGACGCATATTCGGCCCGGACGCTGGTTCCGTACTCTACCAGAAGATTGCAGAAACGGATAAAATCTTCGGATCCAGGTGTCAGCTCTCTGAGAAACAGGTAATATTTTCCGGTGCGTCTGTTTTTGTAGAGGCAGCTTTCACCCTCAAAGGCCTGTCCGCCGATGCGGCATGCCTGAGCAGAGGTCTTTAAGCTGTCAAAACAGAAAATCCGCTGAGCCAGAGAGTCAGCATAGGTTTTTCCTACCCCGCCTGTGGCTGTTTCAGCAGGTTTTTTTTCAGAAACAGGTTTTACAGGCGCAGAAGATTTTGCGTTTTCAGGAGTTCCTCCTGCCTGTGAGAGCAGATTTAAGATTTGATCCGCGCCTTCCAGCAGCTCGTTCGGGAGGGAAGTTCCAGACGTCTCTTCCTCTGCTGCGGGAGAGAAACGGGAAAAACGGGTGTCTAACTCCTCTGGATCTTCAATTTTTGTGATTATCAGCATAATGCTTTCCGCTGACAAAGGGATGGCTTCCACCATGAGAGGAATGTCCTCCGCCTCGAATCCGACTTCAGCTTCGGCCTTTTTTATCATTTCCCGGAACAGATTTCTGGCCTTTTCAGAGCCATAGGCCAGTTCACTGAGATTCAGGTTCCTCATGCTTAAATCGAAGCTGGTGAGAGTGCAGCGGATCTGATTTTCGTTGATGCGTTCTATTTTCATGGGATCACTCGCCTTTCATTAGCGTCCGTATAGTGGGACGGCACAGCCTGAATTAAGATTCTATATACCCAATATACTATATAATATAAGGAATTGGCAATTCATATGTGAAAATTTTATAGAAAATTTTATGAAATTTTCCTAAAAGTGGTTGTAAATAGTAAAGTCCTGTATTAGAATACAGGCTAAGAAGTGGTATTTCCGATTGCTGTTCAGATGCCGGCGGTTCCGAGAGGAGGTGCGGGAGACAGAAGATACGGTACTGTTTGGAAAATACCAGATAATCGGGACGCTTGGAAGCGGGAGAAACGGCTCCGTCCTTTTAGCGGTTCACCTGGGCCTTCAGGAATACAGGGCTATTAAACGGGTGCGAAAGGAGGAGGGAGGACGGCTTCGGGAAGCAGAGATTTTGAAGACGCTGCGTCATCCGGGGATACCGGTTATCTACGATTTATACGAGTCTCAGGAATACTATTACATTGTCCAGGAATATCTTGAAGGACATTCTCTATCTGCCCTGGTTCAGAAAAGGGGCAGTCTTACTCGCGCAGAGATCCTGTCATACGGGAACGAGCTCTGCCGAATCTTGGTTTATCTGCATTCGCTCAAACCAAATCCTATTTTACATTTAGATCTTCAGCCTAAGAACCTTTTGATCTGCGGCGGCACGCTTAAATTAATTGATTTCGGCCAGTCTGTCTTTGCGTCTGTCCAAAATGGCTCGGAACCGCGTTTTGCAACTCCAGGTTTTGCTGCCCCGGAACTGTATCGAAATGAAATTCCGGATGAGAGAGCAGACATTTATGCCATTGGAGCCCTCCTGTTTTTTATGGGTACGGGGAGAAGCCCTGAGAGTGCTTCTGACGGGGATACAGCTTTATTTGGCAGCCGCCTGAAAGTGGTC
>CAUCIO010000165.1 GCA_958442925.1 uncultured Clostridium sp.
AGTTTCTTCCTGCCCTCACGGCCAGCCAGCTCCATAACAAAGCAGATACGCACAACTTCTCCTCCCAGACTCTCAATGAGCTTGCAGATGGCTTCCATGGTTCCTCCTGTGGCAATCAGGTCGTCGATAATAACAACCTTCTGTCCTGGCTTAATGGAATCCTCGTGCATTTCCACCTCAGCGCTGCCGTATTCCAGATCATATTTCATGGAAACGGTTTTACAGGGCAGTTTTCCCTTCTTGCGGACCGGAACAAAACCCTTGTGGGCTGCGTAGGCTACCGGCACTCCAAAAATAAAACCTCTGGACTCCGGCCCCACTACCACGTCGTACTCTACGCCTTCCAGTGTCTTTAACAGGCCGTCTACCGCCAGCTTCAGGCCGTCCGGATCCTGAAGGATCGTAGTAATATCCCTGAAAATAATACCCGGCTCCGGAAAATCCGGAATACTTCTTACATATTCTTCTAATTTCTTCATAGTGATGTATCCTCTCTCTTTCTGTTTTTCTAAGCTTTAAGCCTCTTTCTGCAGGCAGAGATCACCTGCTTCATAGCCTCCTGGCCAGGAGCTCCAATGGTCATTCTCTTCTTCACACAGGTTTCCATACTGATCGCCTCATAGACATCTGCTTCAAAAACAGGGCAGATTTCCTTATAAGCTTCCAGAGGCAGGTTGTCTAAAGAACATCCTCTCTCAATGCAGGTTAACACCAGGCGGCCGATAATTCCGTGGGCATCACGGAAGGGAACTCCATGATTTACCAGGTAATCTGCCGCGTCTGTAGCGTTGGTAAAGCCGTTTTTCGCGCTTCTCTCCATCACATCCTTTTTGAATGTCATAGTGGAAATCATGCCTGTAAACAGAGCAAGGCAGCCTTTTACTGTGTCAATAGCATCGAAGACCAGCTCCTTATCCTCCTGCATATCTTTATTGTATGCCAGAGGAATCCCCTTCATGGTTGTCAGAAGGCTGACTAAAGCGCCGTATACGCGTCCTGTCTTTCCACGGATCAGCTCCGCAATGTCAGGATTCTTTTTTTGAGGCATAATGCTGCTTCCCGTGCTGTAGGAATCATCAATCTCTACGAACTGATATTCATTGGTATTCCAGATAATAATCTCCTCGCAGAAACGGCTTAAATGCATGGAAATTGTAGACAGGGCGCTTAACAGCTCAATGAGATAGTCTCTGTCAGCCACAGAATCCATACTGTTTAAGGTAGCTCCATAAAAATCCAGAAGTTCTGCCGTGTACTCCCGATCCAGCGGATAGGTCGTACCTGCCAGAGCGCCTGAGCCAAGCGGACAGTAGTTCATCCTCTCTCTGATATCGTGAAGCCTGGAGTGATCTCTGAAAAACATCTCGAAGTATGCGCCCAGATGATGAGCCAGAGTAATGGGCTGGGCCTTCTGCAGATGGGTAAAGCCAGGCATATAGGTGTCAAGGTGCTCCTCCATCAGGCCAAGAAGCGTTTCCAGCAGCTTCTTTACCAGATCGGACAGCTCGTCGATCTCGTCTCTGGTGTAGAGCTTCATATCAAGAGCCACCTGATCATTTCGGCTGCGTCCTGTGTGAAGGCGCTTTCCAGCTTCCCCGATACGGTCAATGAGATTGCTTTCCACAAAGGAATGGATATCCTCATACTCTGCTGTCATGAGAAGGGTTCCTTCCTCCACATCTTTAAGAATCCCCTTTAAGCCCTCAATAATTGCATTTTTGTCCTCCTCAGAGAGAATTCCCTGCTTTGCCAGCATCGTCACATGGGCAATGCTTCCCCTGATGTCCTGGCGGTACATCTTCTGATCAAATGAGATAGAAGCGTTAAAATTATGTACCAGCTGATCCTCTTCCTTGGTAAATCGTCCTCCCCATAATTTCATGGCTGTTTTCCTCCTTATGTCTCCTGATTTATGTCTTTTTCTGTCTCTGCTGTGTCTCTTATCTCTTTCTTCCCTGCTGCCTCGTTTTCCTGCTGTTTCCCAAACGCTTCCTTTGACAGCTCCTCCTCCCAGCGGGCTCTCCGCTCCGAAAGGCGTCTGTGCATGGCCCTGCGCTCCTTCTGTCTCTTTCTGCCGGCTGCAAAGGCTGCAGCTGCCAGGACAGAGGCACAAAACAGTGAGATAAAGATTCCCTCCTTCAGGCCTTCCGGCATGTAGGAAAGCTCTATCACATGGCTTCCCGGTTCCAGCTCAATACCCAGGAAAGCGCCGAACAGCTTCTGGGGGGTTCTTTCCTGTCCGTCCACAGTCACCGTCCATCCCCCATCGTAGGGAATCGAGGTAAAAAGTGTTCCTCCTGTGCCTGCGTCTACCGTCCCCTTCAGTCTGTCGTCTTCCCAGACAGACAGGGTCAGAGGGCTCTCTGCCAGCTTTCGGTATACATGCTCCAGTCCCGCTTCATTATAGCGGTACAGACGGATTCCCAGATCCTCGCTTCCCTCCTCATTCTGGAAGGTCAGCGTCTCCCCCGCCTCCACCATTCCCACTTCTATCAGATAGCCGCGGTTGATATTATCAAAAGTATCTTTTTCTTCTCCCTTTTTCAGGGAAACCGATTTTACCTGCCTGTTGGAAACGAAGGCATAATACTCGCCAGACTCTTCCGGCGTGTAGATCAGACTGGGGCCGTTTCCAAGTCCCTCTGTCTCCTCCAGTACATCCGGCGCGTCAAACAGGCTGCAGAGAGAATTCTGCACGTCTGCCGGATTCGTCATATTCAAATGCCACTCGTTTTTCATGATGTCGGGAATCATGAAGCCCAGGGGAAGAGCATACCGGTTGGCATAGAGATACGTGCCCTGATAATCCTGAACATACTCCAGACGTTCAAGGTTCTGCTCTCTGGGATAAAAGGCATATCTGACAGGCAAAAGGCAGTCCACAAAGGGCGTGCTTCCCTTAATGCTGTATGCATTGGTAGACCCCTCGCAGCCCAGGTTCTTCATAAATTCCGTCACATCCGCGTGGGCCATGGAAGAAAACAGGGAAACAGACGGAAAATGCATCCAGGCGCCGTCATTTTTCGTCCTCTGATCCGCTTTCTCCATCCGGTAAAACTCGCTGCCTCCCTTCAGGCTGGCTGCCAGGGTCTCCACCGCCTCATTGTCAGCTGTATAGGCCGTCCGGCTGGTGGTGGTTACGCTGGTACAGGTAGTGTTCACCGCCGCCTCCACGCAGACAGTAAGAAGCGTCAGAAGAGCCGCAAGAGCTGCCCTCTTTCTGCCTCCTCTCCTCCTGTACAGAAGCATCAGTCCCCCATATGCGGCCAGGAAAAAAAGTGCCCCGTAAAATACGGCAAAGTGGTAGGCCTCGTCTCCTTCCCTGAATTTCTGGGCTAACAGCACAAAAGAAACAGCTCCCAGAAAGGCTGCCAGAAGGCTTCTGTCAGAAAACCGATCCAGGTTCCTGTATGCCTGAAAGCAGGCCGTCAGCATCAAGGCAATGTAGATAAACGACTGTCTGGCCGGCAGACTGTTGGGATAGTGGAAGCCGTGCCAGATAAAGTTCAGGACATTCACGGAAAAGCTGGCCAGGAAAAACAGCAGCAGAGCGCAGTAAACCGCTTTCTCCCTAAGAGAAATATCTCTGCAGACCAGATAGAGCAGAAACAGCATAAGAACCGCCGTTCCGCAGTAAATATTGGGCCAGTGTTCCAGCCCTATCTCCACCTGTACATTTCCAATGTGGCGGGCCAGCATGTCAACAATGGAAAAATAGCTCTCTATGGTCTGAGGAAAGCTCATTTCCCCGGAAGCTGTGCTTTGAAGAGCAAAAATTTCCGGCAGCAGCACCACAGCCGCCAATCCTCCCGCCAGCAGCGAGCACCCGGCAAACAGGCCGATGCTCTTTCCCCATCCGTCCTTAAAATGCTCCCAGTCCAGCACTGCCAGCGCGGCAAAATAGAGCACCATAAAAATGCAGATCATGATAGAAATATAGTAATTGGACAGAATGGAAAGCCCCAGGGCAATACAGTAGAGGAATCCCTTTTTCTCTCTCACCAGCTGCTCCAGGCCCAAAAGGATCAAAGGGAACAGGGCAATGCAGTCCAGCCACATAATATTCCAGCTGTAAGCCGCCATATAGCCTGACAACGCATAAAAAATCCCAAAAAAGCAGGCCCCAAAGTCCAAAGCGCCGCTGCGTTTTCTCAGATACCAGGTAAAAGAAAGCCCTGCCAGACCGATTTTAAGAACAATGGAAGCAGTCATAAATTCAATGACATACTTCCCTGGACACAAAATCAGAAGCCAGTTTAACGGGCTGGCCAGATAGTAGGCGTAAAGGGCTGCAAAATTGACTCCCATCCCAATATCCCAGCTGTACAGAAGGCTTCCTCCCTCCGCCAGCTTGTGACGGAACTCTGAAAAAAACGGGGCGTACTGGTGGTACATGTCCGTTCTCAGAAAGCTCTCTTCTCCGAAGGGAAAAATCCCCCTCTGAGCAAAGATAATAATCATAATAACTACAGGCACAAAAAAGGCCGCAATATAGCCGTCCCTGGGCTTTAAAAGACTGCCAGCCGACCTGGGCTGTTCCTCTCTATAAGACACTGCATTTCCAGTCTCCCTCTCCTCTTTCGTCTCCGGCCGCTGCACTCTGTGATGATGTTCCATCTCCATGTTTCTCTCCTGCGCTCTCTTCTCTCTGGGAGATATGACCCGGCTTAGCGCCTGATCAAATTCCCGTGAAATCCCTGTTATATCGTCTTCTCTCATACACCCTCCGCAAAGCCTGCACCACGCCTTTTACTTTCCCGGTTTCTCAGATACTGCCTCTCTGCCGCGGAAAATAAACAGCTTGCTGAGTATATAATTTAAAACCAGGGACAAAGCGGAAACTGCAATCTTTCCAAACAGGTTAGACCATCCAAGGCCATTTACCATAAGCTCCATTCCTGCAATCGTCAAAACTCCTGTAAA
>CAUCIO010000166.1 GCA_958442925.1 uncultured Clostridium sp.
CGTATTTCTGCATAGCGTTCTGGATGAGGTTCTGTCAGAAGCCGGTAATTTAACAGCCCGGAAAAATCCTCTGAAAAGATGGGGATATCCTGGCAGACAGAGGCAAAAGACGGTTCCGGGAGCAGGGAACGAAGATGCTGTACCTCAAATCCGCTCTGAAGTGCCCTGCGGACAGCCAGGGCAGAACCCAGAGCGCCTTCCAGAGAAGGATCGTGGTATCCGCTGCCTTCTCTTTTTATGGTAAAACAGGAGAGAGGACTGTGCTGACGCAGAACAGCCTGACAGTACTCCACTCCTAAAATATTGTTGGGGGAGGAGAGCAGCTCCGCCGCATCGCGTTCTTTCTCAGCGAGAGCGGCGCTTCTGGCCTCGGGGAAAGTCTTTCCTGCCTTCAGGAAATCCTGCAGGCGTTTTTTAAATTCGCCGGATTCCTGATTCAGCAGCCGGGCGGTGCGCTGGATCGGTTCGATTTCTCCGCATTCACTGCCAAAACAGATAGAGTCTACCGCTCCGAGCGCAGTAAAGAGGGCAACTGCGTAGGAGGCAAATTCTCTGGCTGAGGCAGTGGAAAAGGGGGCCGGCATTTCAAATACAACATCAGCTCCACTGACAAGAGCAGCCCTGGCGCGGCTGTATTTGTCGAAAACAGCGGGAGCTCCCCTCTGGACAAAACTTCCGCTCATCACCACCGCTATGTAGTCGGCGCCAGTGATTTCTTTTGCTTTTTTTAAATGAAACAGATGGCCGTTGTGAAATGGATTATATTCTGTGATCAGTCCTGTTACGCGCATGGTTTGTTACTGCCTTTCCCAGATAGATTTTAACCTCCTAGCTGTACATGAAGCGAAATCAGCTAAGCTGTCATCATTATATAAAGAAGGAAAGAAAAGCGCAAGGTTAAAAAACGGACAAGCCTGTTAAAAAAATATTTAATAAAAAATCGACAATTATCTCTTGTATACAATAAACAGGTGGTATATAATGTTAGAAGAAATCATTTATCTCTATGAAAGGGGTTTTTTAACCATGGCATTTATTGACTTAATGAAAGCAAAGGCAAAACAGGACAAGCAGACAATCGTTTTACCTGAGAGTAAAGATAAAAGAACACTGATTGCAGCTGCTCAGATCCTGCAGGAGGGTACAGCTGATCTGATTATGGTAGGCAAGGAAGAGAAGATCATGGACGGTGCCGGCTGGCTGGAAGTTGATTTAACAGGATTAAAGGTAGTTGATCCAGATACAGATCCGAAGTTTGACCACTATGCAGAGACTCTTTTCGAGCTGAGAAAACATAAAGGCATGACAAAAGAGAAAGCTGAGGAGATTTTAAAGACTGATTATATCACATATGGCGTTATGATGGTAAAAGAAAAGGATGCAGACGGTCTTGTTGCAGGAGCGTGCCACGCAACTGCAGATACATTAAGACCAGCCCTTCAGATTTTAAAAACAGCTCCTGGAACAGAGCTTGTTTCCGGCTTCTTCATTATGGATGTTCCGGACTGTGATTACGGTTCCAACGGAACTTTCTTATTTGCAGACTGCGGTCTGAACCAGGATCCGAACTCTGAAGAGTTAGCTGCTATCGCTGATTCCAGTGCTAAGAGTTTCCGTGCTCTGGTAGGAGAGAAGCCGATTATCGCTATGCTGTCCCACTCTACAAAGGGAAGTGCAAAGCATGCGCTGGTTGACAAGGTTACAAAGGCAGTTGAGATTGCCCACGAGAAGTATCCGCAGCTGGATCTGGATGGAGAACTTCAGTTAGATGCAGCCCTTGTTCCTGAGGTGGCTAAGTCCAAGGCAAAGGGAAGCCCGGTCGCAGGCCATGCAAATGTTCTGATTTTCCCGAATCTGGACTGTGGAAACATCGGCTACAAGCTGGTTCAGAGACTGGCTAAGGCAGAGGCTTACGGCCCGATGCTCCAGGGTATTTCCAGACCAGTCAATGACTTATCACGAGGCTGTTCTGCCGAGGATATCGTAGGTGTAGTTGCCCTGACAGCTGTACAGGCTCAGATGGTATAAAAAATAAAAACAATGTATATAAGGAAAGGGTTAAAAGACATGAATATCTTAGTTATCAACTGTGGAAGTTCCTCTTTAAAGTATCAGCTGATTAATTCTGAGACAGAGGACGTGCTTGCAAAAGGACTTTGTGAGAGAATCGGAATCGATGGAATGCTCACATACCAGCCAGCTGGCGGCGAGAAAGAGAAGAGCGAGAAGGCTATGCCGACTCACACAGAGGCAATCAAGTTTGTAATTGAGGCCCTGACAAACGAGAAGACCGGCGTAATCAAGAGCTTAGATGAGGTTGGAGCCGTAGGACACCGCATCGTACACGGCGGAGAGAAGTTTACAGCTTCTACTGTTTTAACTGCAGAGACAATTCAGGCAATTGAAGAGTGCAGCGATCTGGCTCCTCTTCACAATCCGGCTAACCTGATCGGTGTGCGCGCATGCCAGGAGCTTATGCCGAACGTGCCGATGGTAGCAGTATTTGATACAGCATTCCACCAGACTATGCCAAAGACAGCATACCTGTACGGTCTTCCATACGAGTACTACGAGAACTATAAGGTAAGAAGATACGGCTTCCACGGAACAAGCCACAGCTTCGTTTCCAAGAGAACAGCTGAGATTATTGGAAAGCCATATGAGGACTGCAAGATTATCGTATGCCACTTAGGAAACGGCGCAAGCCTTTCCGCTGTTATGAACGGAAAGTCCGTTGACACCAGCATGGGTCTTACTCCTCTTGAGGGACTTGTAATGGGAACACGTTCCGGAGATATCGATCCGGCTATCATCGAGTTTGTTGCCAAGAAAGAGGGCAAGACACTGGACGAGATGATGAATGTTCTGAACAAGAAGTCCGGTCTGTTAGGAATTTCCTGCGTATCCAGCGATGGACGCGATCTGGAGGATGCAGCAGCTAAGGGAGACGAAAAGGCTCAGGCAGCTCTTGATATCTTTGCTTACAGAGTTGTTAAGTATATCGGAGCTTATGCAGCAGCTATGAACGGCGTTGATGCAATCGTATTTACAGCAGGTATCGGTGAGAATGATATCAGCTGCAGAAGCAAGGTATGCAAAAACCTCACTTATTTAGGAGCAGAGATCGACGAGGAGTTAAACAAGTGCAGAGGCGAGGAGAGAATCATCTCCACACCAGAGTCCAAGGTTAAACTTTTAGTTGTTCCGACAAACGAGGAGCTGGCTATCGCAAGAGAGACTCTGGCTTTAGTAAAATAATCCGTTCAGTAAGATAATCTGCAAATTAACCATTGACAAACAACGGGTGCCTATGTATAATAGCATAGTGCGTATTAGGAGATTAATATGCTGATTAATTTATCTGAACTTTTTACCTGCGAAGGCAAGAAAAAGGTTTATGACGCAGAAATCGGACTGACGGAGGTCAGCGTGGGGGGAGAAAACTACAGAGTTGTGTCTGCAGAACCCTTTCAGCTGGCAGTGACAAACACAGGAGAAGGGAAGTATTTCCTGGAGGGCAGTACACAGGTGACTGTCGAGATTCCATGCTCCAGATGTCTGGAACCGGTAGCCTATGTCTGTGAACTCACGCTTGACAGGGAGCTGGAGACGGATAAACCAGAGGCCGGGCAGGCAGAAGATTTGGATGAACAACCTTATTTAAGCGGTTATAATCTGGATGTAGACCAGTTGGCATTAAATGAAATTCTGATTGGTTTGCCTATGAAAGTCCTTTGCAGAGAAGATTGTAAGGGGATTTGCAATAGATGTGGAACGAATCTCAATTATGGGACTTGTACCTGCGACAGAACGTCGCTTGATCCACGGATGGCAGTTATCCAGGATATCTACAAACAATTTAAGGAGGTGTAACCATGTCTATCTGTCCAAAGAATAAATCTTCCAAAGCAAGAAGAGACAGCCGTAGAGCAAACTGGAAGATGAGTGCTCCAAACTTAGTAAAGTGCAGCAAGTGCGGCGCTTTAATGATGCCTCATAGAGTTTGCAAGGCTTGCGGTTCTTACAACAAGAAAGAGATCATCAAGGTTGAGGACTAATTAAAAATGCAGATGAAATCGAGGGAATGTTTAAGCTTTCCCTCGATTTTTTATGGTAAAGAAATTTTTAACAGGAATTCTCTCTGTTTCAAAATCGGAGGGGTTTCATTTTTAGAAAATTAATGATAGAATACGGATAGAAGTTCGTATTCTATTTTCATGTTGATTATTTTTAGGTACAAATACAAAGGAGGGGGATTGTCTATGAAGCAGAACGTAAGACTTACGACGCTTAGCAAGACATCTGGATGAGCGGCTAAAATAGGTCCTGAGACCCTTGCCCAGGTTCTGGGTAAGCTGCCGAAATTTCATGATGATAACCTGCTGGTTGGAATTGAAACATCCGACGATGCGGCTATTTATAAGATAACCGATGAAATTGCCATGATTCAGACCGTGGATTTTTTCACTCCCATTGTGGATGATCCGTATATGTTCGGGCAGATTGCAGCGGCCAACTCGCTGAGCGATGTGTGGGCCATGGGCGGAGAGCCGGCAGTCGCGCTTAACATTGTAGGATTTCCTAACTGTCTGGATCCGGGAATTCTGGGAGATATCCTGGCTGGCGGAGCCGACAAGGTGAAGGAGGCCGGCGCTGTTCTGGTAGGAGGTCACTCTGTCCAGGATGACGAGCCGAAGTATGGTCTCTGTGTGTCCGGTTTTGTACATCCTCAGAAGATTTTTAAGAATTACGGCTGTCAGCCGGGAGACGTACTGGTACTGACAAAGCAGATTGGAAGCGGTGTTGTCAACACAGCGATTAAGGCTGAGATGGCTTCTGCTTCTGCAATTCAGGAGGCTCAGACAGTTATGGCTTCTCTGAATCAGAAGGCAAAGAGAGCTGCGGATCGCTG
>CAUCIO010000167.1 GCA_958442925.1 uncultured Clostridium sp.
TTTTCTTTTTCAGAAGCACCGGAGACATGGTAATGTTTTTTCCCACGCTCATATTGGGAAATACGTTAAAATGCTGGAACACCATTCCCATCTTCTGGCGGTGAAGGTTAATGTCCACCTTTTTATCTGTGATATCTGTTCCCTCAAAGAGGATCCGGCCTTCGTCCGGAACCTCCAGCAGATTTAAGCAGCGCAGAAAGGTAGATTTTCCGCCGCCTGACGGGCCGATAATGGAAACCACCTCGCCTTTTTCAATATGTTCCGTCACTCCTTTGAGCACATGGAGGGAACCAAACCGCTTATGCAGATTTTCTACTGTAATAATATTACCGCTCATTTGCGCTCATCCTCCTCTCCATGCAGTAAATGCCCTTGCTCAGGCTGAAGGTAACGATAAAGTAAATACAGCCTACAATAATTAACGGCTCAATCGAGAGATACAGCACTCCCCTTACTGTCTGCCATACTGTCATCAGTTCTCCTACAAAAAAAGTAGAAGCTAAGGAAGTATCCTTGATCATCATAACAAACTCATTTCCCAGAGCCGGCATAATATTTTTCACTGCCTGGGGAAGGATTACCTTCACCATCGCCTGCTTCTGGTTCAGTCCCAGAGACCGGGCCGCTTCCATCTGCCCTTTGTCAACCGCCTGGATTCCGGATCGGATTACCTCAGACACATAAGCCGCCGAGTTCAGGCACAGAGCTACTGTCGCGCACATAACAGGGCTTAAATTCATTTGAGGGAAGGCCATAGGCAGCATAAAGTAAAAGAAATACAGCTGCAGCAGCATAGGCGTTCCTCTGACAATCTCCACATACATTCCAGCTACGGCATTTAACGGCCGAATCTTTACAATTTTCCAATTGCTGAGCCGAAGCATTGCTAACAGGAAGCCTAAAAGCGTTCCTACTATAACGATGATTGCGCTCAAAAGAAGGGTAATTCCAAGTCCCTGCATAAAAAGCATCCAGTATTTATCCCAGATATTGATAATTTTCTCTAACAAAACAATCTCTCCTCAGCTTTTTTTCATTCCATCCCCTGAAACCGGCCTTAATTAATCCATCTCAATTCCCAAGGCCTTGGCTTTCTTCTCTGCCTCATCGTGCCACTGTGTATAGAGTCCCTGCTCCATCACCTCGTCTACTGCTTCGTTCACTACCTCCAGCAGAGCATCCTCTCCCTTAGGAACGCCTACTACATTGCCCACATCGTCTGTCTCAAACCAGAATCCTGCAAACTGAAGCTCCGGATAGTTCTCAATCATCGGTTCTCCTACAGAGGTGGCCACTGCCACTGCGTCTACCTTGCCAGTCTGAAGCATCATGATTCCGTCGTTTACCGTGGTAACCGTCTCCATCTGGGCATCCGGCAGCTGCTCTGTCACCAGCCCCTGCTGCAGCGCTCCGTTCTGAGCCGCTACCTTCTTTCCTGCGAAATCCTCCGCTGTCTGATAGGACTCCACCTGATCTGCCATAACCAGAATTCCCTGGGTGCTTGGCATATCGCCTCTGTCGTAATCATATCCATGGGACAGTCCCATATTTTCAGCTCTCTCCTCCGTGTAGGACATACCGGCGATGGCCATATCCACAGAACCGGATGTAACTGCCGCCTGGACTGCCGCGAAATCCATCGGCTGAATCTCCAGCTCTACGCCGATCTTATCTGCGATGTACTTGGCCAGCTCGATGTCACTGCCTACATATTCCACCTGCCCGGAACTGATATCCTTGAATTCAAAGGGAGCAAAATCCGGGCTGGTAGCCATGGTAATCTTTCCTGCTTCCTTAATCTTTGCCAGGCGTCCTTCAGAAGCTTCTGCCGCTGCGCTTCCCGCTGCCGTACTTCCTGCTTCTGTACTCTTTACACTTTCCTCCGTCTTCGCCGCTGTCTGGCTGTTTCCTCCTGCAGAACCGGAACATGCAGTAAGGGATACTGCTGCCATTAAACCTGTCAGTGTAAGTAATGCTGTCTGTTTCATTTTCATAATCATATCCTCCTCATACACATGTGTTTTTATGCGTCTTTATGTATATATATTTGTGTTATGCACTGTATAATACCTCTTTTTATACAGTATGTCAACATTTTTTTAAAAAAATATGTATTTTTATTCATTCTTGCAAATAATAAAAGGCCGGAAATCCAGGATTGCTCTCCTTTTGATTTCCGGCCCGGCCCTTCTTCTTAGGACTCTGCCTGTCGTTTATTCTGCCTCTTGTGTCTCTCCCATCTCTTTCTTCATAGTTTTCAAACAGTGGAAAAATGCCGGAAAGAGAAAAATATCTGCAAAAATCCACGCTAACGGACTTCCAAAGCAGGCGGCAATATATCCGAACACAGGAACCAGCACAAGACCTGCCAGACCTCTGGCAGCCATCTCAAACACTCCTGCCAGAATGGCGAAGGTGCTGTATCCCATTCCCTGAATCGTAAAACGCACTACGTTTACAAATACCAGCGGAATATAAAAAGCGCTGTTGGCAGTTAAAAACATGGAAACCTGATGGATTGTCTCCGTTTCCCCTGCGTCCATAAAAAGCAGCGCAATTTTATCGCTGAAGAATAAAAGAATCAGAAAGGCAATGACTGCATAGATACAGCCTATCACAGAGGAGCTCTTTAAGCCTTCCCTGATCCTGTCAAGCTTTCCTGCTCCCACGTTCTGGCCCGCATAGGTGGCCATGGTGCCTCCCAAAGCGTCAAAGGGACAGCAGAAAAACAGCGTCACCTTGCTGCCTGCAGCCACAGCCGCTACAGCCATAGAGCCCAGGGTATTGACGGAGGCCTGTAAAATGACACTTCCGATAGCTGTAATGGAATACTGCAGTCCCATGGGGATTCCCATGCTGCACAGCCGGATGATGATATGTCTGTCGATTTTCGTCTCATCCTTCTCCATTTTTAAGATTGCAAAGTGTTTCTTCATATAGAGAAGACAGAGAAGGCCTGAAACTGCCTGTGAAATCACAGTAGCATAGGCCGCTCCCTCCGCTCCCATTTTTAACACGACAATTGTAAATAAATCCAGCACAATATTCAGTGCAGAGGAGAGCAGCAGAAAATAGACAGGCGTCTTGCTGTCTCCCAGGGAACGGATAATTCCCGCTGTCATATTGTAAAGGTAGGTAGCTGGAATTCCTGCAAAAATCACAAAAATGTAGCTGAATGCCTGGTCAATGATATCCTCCGGCGTCTTCATCAGCTCCAGAATCGGGCGGCAGAAGACGCACACGATCACTGCCATCACAATCGAAAAAATCAGGGACAGCCAGGCAGCGTTGGCCGTGTATTTTCTCAGTCCGCAGTAATCCCCCGCGCCGAACCGCTGGGCTGCCGGAATAGCGAAGCCGCTGCACACGCCGATGCAGAAGCCGATAATCATAAAATTCAGAGACCCCGTTGATCCCACGGCAGCCAGGGCCTTCACCCCCAGATATTTTCCCACAATAATCGTGTCTACCATGCTGTAAAACTGCTGAAACAGCAGTCCAATAAGCATGGGAAAGGCAAAACCCAGAATCAGCTTAAACGGAGATCCTTTTGTCATATCCTTAATTTCATTTCCTGCCACTTTTTTCCTCCGTCCTTTCTTTCATATATTACACATCTATTTTCTGACAAACCGAAGCAGAAGACGCCCCATCGGCATGCTTCTCAGCTCCCGCTCATTTACCGCTCCCACGGCAGTTAAAAGCCAGCCGTAGAAAACGGCTCCCAGCCCTGCTGCCGCCAGAAGAGAAACCGTATTTGAGCCTGTTGCCCACATGATTCCCTGGTAGACAAGACGAGCCGCCGCGCCCATAATCCCGGCGCTGAGAAGCGGCAGCAGAAAGGTAGTCTTCACCTCCTGCCTGTACCCCAGCGTCCTTCCAATGGCTATCCAGTTTAAGATGCACACTGCCAGGGCAAAGGTAATGTTTCCTATTACCAGGCCATACACGCCCCAGTTAAGCTTGTGAAGCATCACATAGACGAGAACCACGTGAACTGCCAGAGACACAGCTGAATGAGTAACCGACTTTCTCATCTGGTCAATCCCCTGAAGCACAGCGTTTGTGACTGTAGACAGGGAAAAGAAAACCACAGCACAGGATCCCAGCATGAGAAGCTCTGCCGTCAGCTTTCTCCCGTCTCCGAACACCAGGCGCATCACCGGGGAGGCCAGGGCAAACATTCCTGCGGCGCAGGGAATGGCCAGCAGCATATTAAACTTAACTGTCATATAAATCTTATCCTTGACCTCCTGGTTTTTCTTCATAACTCTGGACGCTGCAATGCTGGGAATCATGGAAGCTCCCAGAGAGGAGGCAATGGCTACCGGAACATTGGTGAGAAGCCTGTATTTTCCGCCGTAAATTCCCAGAAGGGAAAGTCTCTCTGCCTCATTCAGCCCCTTATTTCCCATGAGCAGGCCGAACATGGCGTTATCCACAGAGCCGCTGAGCTGATAGACGAACTGGCTCAGGATAATCGGGCCAAAAGTCAGAAGCAGAAGCTTCATAATTTCACGATATCCTGACGCTTCCCCGCTTCCTTCCTCTGAACGCCACAGTCCCCCTGGATTTCCTCTGGCGGCCGCCATCCATAAAAGCAGGATTGCAAATGCTGCCAGCGCTCCCGCCAGAGTTCCCAGAGTTCCGCCCGCCGCTCCCCAGGATCCGGGATTTTCTGCTCCTGCAAACCGGTGCATAAAGTCCCAGGAGGCCCAGATACTGACGCCAGCGTGAACCAGCTGCTCCGCCACCTGGGACACGGAGGTGGGAATCATATTTCCCCGGCCCTGAAAAAAGCCCCGGAACACTCCCATCACGGCAAATACCAGTATCGTTGGAGCCATCACCCTGAGAGGAAGGGCGCTTCCAGGGCTGTTAAAGAGCTCCGCTGCAAT
>CAUCIO010000168.1 GCA_958442925.1 uncultured Clostridium sp.
AACGCTGTATCTGAAGCTTCCCAGGCAGGCGGGAAAACGAAAAGAGATTATGGAGTGGGAGGATTTTCATAAGATGGTCTGTTATCTGCTGACGTCCAGAAAGTGTTTTGATCTGGGGCTGCTAATTTCTCTGGGTACAGGAATCAGGGTAGGAGAGCTGTGCGGAATGCGGTGGGAGGATATTGATTTGAATGCAGGAATTCTGAAAGTCAGAAGAACTGTATCGCGGATCAGAAACGTAGATGAAGGGCAGGAGGATTCAGGCGGAAAAACGGTACTTCAGATAGGAACGCCTAAAACGGGATCCTCGGTACGTGATATTCCCCTTTCCAGATTTCTCACAGAGCGGCTCAGAGAGCGGTTTTATGAGCGGCGGTTCAGCCCTCAGACCTATGTACTTACAGGAAGCGGACGGGTGATGGAGCCCAGAAGTGTTCAGCGCAGATTTAAAAATCTTCTCAGGCGGTGCGGAATCCAGCCAGTCAGCGTCCACTCCCTGCGTCATTCTTTTGCATCCAAGTGGATTGAGCAGGGCTTTGACAGCAAGGCTCTGTCAGAGATTCTGGGGCATTCATCTGTGAAAATCACAATGGACATCTATGTCCACAGTACTATGAATCAGAAAAAGAATTATATGGACCATGTACTGGAAAGCTTTTAGAAGGAATTGTAATTGATAAAAGCTTTTCTGTGTGATAAGATGGATAGCAGAGCATTTACAGTTAGGAGGATTAAAATGGAGTCTCAATACAACTACGAGCAGGAGATCGATCTGAAGGATTTGATGTTTGCTGTCCTTCGGAAATGGCGTCCGATTATCCTGATTGCGATTGTTTTCGCCGTTTTGCTGGGCGGCATGAAAGGCGTCAGCGGGCTGAAGCAGATAAAGGACAGCGGATATCTGGCGTCTAAACAGCAGGAATACGACAACAGCATGGAGCAGTACGAGATCTCAAAGGAAAGCCTTGAAAAAGAGGTGGAGAATATTAAGACCAGCCTGGAAAGCCAGAACGAATATATGGAAAAATCAGTGCTGATGAATATTAACCCCTACGACGAGTATGTCACAGCCGCCGCTTTTTATGTGGGAACAGATTACCAGATCATGCCTGGTATGGTATATCAGAATCCCAATACAGCTTCCAGCATTATGCAGGCTTACATGTCCATGATCCAGAACGGAGACATGTATCAGTATGTGTTAAATGGCATGAGCGATCCATTAGACCGCAGATATCTTCAGGAGCTGGTGACAGTTACTCCAAATCTTGAGAATAACATGTTCGATATCCGGGTAATCAGCAGTTCTGAGGAGGGAGCTTCCAGTATTATGAAGCTGATTATGGGTTCTTTAAACGAGTACAGCCAGGTGATTACCCAGGCGATTGGACCCCACACTTTGAAAGTAATGAGCAGTTCTGCCCTCCCTGGCGCAGATATGGCTCAGACGCAGGAGGTGATTGGCGCAGGGGGAAGTCCTGACGTGTATACCACGGTGGATCTGGAGCTTGAAACAAAGCAGCAGGAGCAGTCTGTACGGATTGCAGAGCTGAATGAGAGCCTGACGAATAAGACAAAAGAGCTGGCTGATTTAAAGGCGCCGTCTATTACCCTTCCAAGTAAAGGTGCAGCTGTCAAATCAGCGGTGAAGTACGCTGTGTTAGGCGGAGTTCTGGGCGGATTCCTGTCTGTGTTCTTTATCTGTGTGTCATTTTTGATGAGCGATAAGCTGGGCAGCGATAAGGAACTGCGCCGCCGTTATGGGCTGATGATTCTCGGTCTGTTTGACGCTCCAGATAAGAAAAAGCCATTTTCTTTTGTGGACAGATTTTTAGACCGCATGGAGGGAACTGCCGGCAGAAAGATGGACAGGGAGACAGTCTGCAGCGTGGTGGCAGCCAATGTGATGAATTATGCAGGAGACGCAAAGCAGCTGCTTTTAATTACATCTGATTCCGGAGTTGATCTGGAGGCAGTAAAGGATGATATTGCGCCGGTTCTCACCGGCCTTACAGTGACAGCCGGAGGGAATTTAGACAGCCAGGCCGATGCAATCAGAAAGGCGGCGTCCTGTGATGCTGTGATTTTGGTAGAAAAGAGAAAAGGCTCTTCTTTCTCAGGTATTGAGAGAGAGCTTGATATTGTGAGAAGCCTTGACAAGAAAGTACTGGGCTGTATCGTTCTGTAGCCGGGAACAGTCAGTTTCTGTCGAAACTTGCGGTCGATTTTCCTGTTATTCTCTTTGAGACAGGTGTATAATGGTAAATGCAGTCTCAGGAAAGCAGGAGGGGTAGAAATGGATGCGGCAGCACAGCTGGAAGAACTGATGATTGAGGTAGAGCACCTGAAGGTTGAAAACGAAATTCTCTTCGATACGGTAGTCCAGATGAAGAACTCGTTGGACAGGCTGATCACAGTCTATATTGGCAGCGGCAAACGGAAGATGAGACAGGCGGGAATGTAGCAAAAAACAGAAATGAGAAAGAAAAAACCGGCGTCAGCGGCAGGAGAATCGAAAGCGATGAAGTCCTGCAGGCTGTACGCCGGTTCTTTTTTTATGCGGCGAAAAGAAACAAAAAGACAGAAGCGGCAGGCTTTGGCAGCGGGATATGTTTTCAGCTCAGTTTCCGCTTTTGCTGTCCTCACCCCGCGTCAGCTTCCAGATGGTATCGTGCATCCAGGCTACGGTGTCAGAAAGTTTTCTGTTCTCTTCCTTCAGCTCTTCGATTTCCTGCTTTAATTTCTGGATAGTTTCAGCCTGTCCGGCTATGACAGCGCGGCTGTTAAAGCGCTTAGCCTGCTCAGCAATCCGCTGTACCACAGAGGAGTGAGGTTCTGCGCCTTCAAAAATCTGGCTTCCTATCAGCTGATCCCGTATGCTATAGTCAAGCTCCATAAACTGCTGGCAGGACAGGGGAAGCTGTGTCATCTGGATGCTGCAGGACGGACAGACGGCCCTCTTTGGAAGCAGGTAGTATCCATAATATCCGCAGTGCGGGCAGTAAAAGACAGTTAATTCCTTCATGTTAAATCTCCTTTTGGATCGATTGATCTCCTATTAGAAAACGATCCGAACAGGAGAAATATAACTAAAAATGAAAAAAATTGGAAAATTTTTGTAGAATGTAAATTGCAGTGCATGATATGTATGTTGGATTCACCTTAAAAGCGGCACCGGCAGAGGGACATAGTCCGAATTCTGCCGGTAAATGGCCGCAAATCAGGAGAGGAACTGCTTTCGCAGCCCTCTCCTGTGAACGGATGACTTATATATTTTACTGGATGATCCCGTTTGTGTCAACTGTCCACACAGTATCGTTGGAATCTTTATAATCCTTAAAGCCCTTTGAAAGCTCTGGTTTTACATCAGAGGTGGAGGAAGAGGAAGCCTTCTGGATCGTTCCGCTGGTGTTTACCAGATAGGTTTTATCTCCGGCAGCCACCGGCTCATAGCGCAGCTCCGGATCGGCTTTTTTCATCAGGCCGTTTACATACACACGGTTGTCTCTCTCCCCTGTGTAGCCCTGTCCCTTTTTAGAACCGCTGGGATAGAAATACCAGGTCTGATTTTCCTCCGCGTCCTCATCGTAGATGGTCTGTTTGCCTGTCTTCATGGCTCCGTCATCGCCGAAGTAGTAGACAGCTTCCTCTCCGCTTTTGGCAGTCAGAGTCTGGATGCCAGTCTGCATCTCGCCCTTTTCATTGAAGGCGTACCGATCAGAATTGATGTTAAACAGCTCAAGACCTGCTTCCTGGGAGAAGTATGGCTTTCCATTTTTGAAGTAGAAGTAGTATTCCTCTCCTTCCTCGCTGATGCCGTTGATTCCTTCGATGAGATACCAGCCAGAGGCCCGTTTTCCGCCCTGCTCCTCATCGTAATACTGGTAGAGAGCCGGGGAATCGGCCTCTCCTTCGGCAGCCTGAGCTGTTTTCACCCAGCCTGTCTGCATCTGGCCGTTTTCAAAGGTATAGTAGGCTCCGTTGATTTTACGGTCGATCTGATTGATAATCAGCTTTCCGTTCTCATCAAAGTAACACCAGATGCCTTCGTGATCTGTATCCTCTGTGATATCCTCTAAAAGAATCCAGCCTGTTTTGCGAACTCCATCATTTTCCCCGCCCAGATAGTAGACAGAGCCGTCCAGCTCCAGAATGCCAGTCTGCATGATGCCGTCCTCGTCAAAGTAGTGCCAGTTGTTCTGAATGGACATCCAGCGGGAGGTGACAATCTTTCCGTTTTTATCGAAATAGTTCCATTCCTGATCGGAAGCAGAGTCAGGGGAGTCGTAGGTTTCCTCACCCTCTGGTGATACCCATTTATTTTTAACCATTTTTCCTTCACTGTCCACATAGTATTCGTCTACCCGCTCGTTCACGGTTACATTTCCATCGTCGTCCAGGTAGTACCAGTCGTTTCCTCTTTTTTTCCAGGTATTAGACTCCAGATAGCCGTCCTCATCATAGAAGTGCCATCCGTTATCCTCCTGCACCCAGCCACCCTCTGCTGCCCAGGCGTTTAAGAGGAAGCTGTCGTTTAAGACATCGGGGGCTGCCATGGATACCATGGCGGCAGCAGATAATACAGCGATCAGTTTAGTAGTTTTTTTCATGGAATGTTCTCTCCTTTTTTGTGAATGAAATGTGTTTGAAAATCCATCGTTGCATTACGGTGCTTATTATAACGTGGCCTGGGAGAGAATGAAAGTGCAGGTTGCTGGAAGCGCTGGAAGGAGTGGGAAACCAGAAACAGGAAGGAGAGAGAAGCGATAAAAGAGGAAAAAAGAAACAGGGCTTTAATGGCCCTGCTTCTGTTTGCGCGCCATGGGCGCGCTCTAACGGGTGTAAGTCCCGAACACGCCCA
>CAUCIO010000169.1 GCA_958442925.1 uncultured Clostridium sp.
CACAAAAAAGGTGTTGGTTCCACAAAGAACGGCCGTGATTCCGAGTCCAAGAGACTGGGAGCTAAGAGAGCAGACGGACAGTTTGTATTAGCTGGCAACATTCTTTACAGACAGCGTGGTACAAAGATTCATCCAGGTATCAACGTAGGCCGCGGTGGAGATGATACATTATTCGCTATGGTTGACGGCGTTGTTAGATTTGAGAGAAAGGGCAGAGACAAAAAGCAGGTTTCTGTTTACCCAAGAGCAATTAACGAATAATTCAAGCAGCTCCATACCTCATCGTATGGGGCTGTTTTTGGTTACAGACAGACGATAGATCACAGAGAAAGGGACAGGTGTTGCTATGTTTGCCGACAGCGCAAAAGTATTTATCAGATCCGGAAAAGGCGGAGACGGCCATGTCAGCTTCAGACGTGAACTCTACGTAGCTGCCGGCGGTCCGGACGGTGGGGACGGCGGAAAAGGCGGAGACGTTATTTTTGAAGTAGAAGATGGACTGAACACTCTGACAGACTTTCGCCATGTCCGCAAATATGCGGCCCAGGACGGCGAATCCGGCGGAAAGCGCCGCTGCCATGGAGCAGACGGTGACGATATTATTATCAAGGTTCCTGAAGGAACAGTTATCAAAGACTTTGAATCGGGAAAGGTCATTGCCGATATGTCCGGCTCCAACCGACGTGAGGTAATCTTAAAGGGCGGAAAAGGCGGACTGGGTAATATGCACTTTGCCACATCCACCATGCAGGTTCCTAAGTATGCACAGCCAGGACAGCCGGCTCAGGAGCTTTGGGTACAGCTGGAATTAAAGGTAATCGCAGATGTTGGTCTGGTAGGCTTTCCAAATGTTGGTAAATCTACTCTGCTTTCCCGTGTATCAAATGCAAGGCCAAAGATTGCCAATTATCATTTCACAACTTTGAATCCCCATCTTGGAGTTGTCGATTTAAGTGAGGGACAGGGCTTTGTTATGGCCGATATCCCAGGACTGATTGAAGGTGCGTCTCAGGGTGTAGGCCTTGGATATGCCTTCTTAAAGCACATCGAACGGACCAAGGTTCTGGTTCACGTGGTAGACGCAGCCTCCACAGAGGGACGTGATCCGGTAGCTGATATTAAAGCTATCAATGAGGAGCTTAAGGCTTATAACCCGGAACTGTTAAAACGTCCCCAGGTCATTGCAGCAAATAAAACAGATGCGATTTACTTCGATCCGGAGAGCGGAGAGGAGCATCCTGTAGAGCGTCTGAAAGCTGCTTTTGAACCAGAGGGAATCCAGGTATTTGCTATTTCTGCAGTCAGCGGCCAGGGTGTGAAAGAGCTTCTTTACCACATTAATGAACTGCTGAAAACGGTAGATCAGACTCCGATTATCTTTGAAAAGGAATTTGAATACCAGTATCAGGGAGAGAATCTTCCATACACCGTAGAGAAAAACGAAGATGGCATCTATGTAGTAGAGGGACCAAAGATCGAAAAGATGCTTGGCTATACAAATCTGGATTCTGAGAAGGGATTCCAGTTCTTCCAGCGGTTCCTGAAGGATTCCGGAATCCTCAAAGAGCTTGAAGAAGCCGGAATTGAAGAGGGAGATACCGTCCGCATGTATGGCCTGGAATTTGACTATTACAAATAACAGAGGATAGATTATGACAAGTAAACAGAGAGCCTATTTAAAAGGGCTTGCTATGAAAATAGATCCGATTTTCCAGATCGGAAAATCAAGTGTAACTCCAGAGCTTACCGCCGCAGTCGCAGAAGCCCTGGAAGCAAGAGAGCTCATCAAGCTGAGCGTTCTGAAAAACTGCCTGGATGATGGAAATTCCATCGCTGCTGTGTTAGCTGAGAGAACTCATTCACAGGTTGTCCAGGTAATTGGAAAGAAAATTGCTCTCTACAAGCCTGCAAAGGACGAGAAAAAGAGGAAAATTGTGCTGCCATAGGAATCAGAATACCTGAAAGGAGCAGAGAGACGTGAAAAAAATCGGTATTATGGGGGGGACTTTTGATCCCATCCACTCCGGCCACCTGATGCTGGGAAAACAGGCATATGAAGAATATGACCTGGACTGTGTCTGGTATATGCCGTCCAGGCAGCCTCCCCACAAAAAGGATCACCAGATCACCTCGCCAGCCAACCGCCTGGAGATGGTTCGTCTGGCTGTTGAAAATACGCCTTTTTTTGCCTGTTCTGACTTTGAACTTTGCAGAACAGAAGGAAATACCTATACCGCCGACACGCTGCTCCTTTTAAAGCAGGCCTATCCTGATACAGAATTTTATTTTATTGTAGGCGCTGACTCCATTTTTGATATAGAAAAATGGTATCATCCTGAAATTGTGATGAAAAATGCTGTAATTCTGGCAGCTGATCGTTCCTGCGGCCATGATGATATTCCTTTAAACCGTCAAATTGAATATTTGGCAAAAAAATATGACGCCAGAATCTGCCGTCTCCACTCCAGACGAATGGACGTATCTTCTCAGCTTTTGAGGGAAAAGATACAGAATGGAGAATGCATCTCCAGCTATATCCCGGATCCGGTAGCACAGTTTATTGAGGAGCATCATCTCTACAGGAATATCACATACTGATACACCGGAAAAATAAATCGAGGCACAACTTATGAACAGTGAAATTTTTTCAATTCGCGAAACATTAAAGGCCAGCCTGAAGCCAGGAAGATACGAACACTCTCTGAGCGTTTCTTTTACCTGCATGGCGTTAGCAATGAAATATGGATATGATATCGACAAGGCAGAACTGGCCGGCCTTCTTCACGACTGTGCAAAATGCTATGATAACGAAACTATCATAGAAGCCTGCCAAAAGAAAGGCCTGGAATTGACAGAAGGAGAACTTCAGGCTCCCTCTATTATCCATTCCCGGCTTGGAGCGCAGATGGCAGAAGAAAAATTCGGCATAACTGATCCTGAAATTCTCAGCGCCATCGCCTGCCATACCACTGGAAAGCCTGATATGTCCATGCTGGACAAGATTCTCTATATTGCTGATTACATCGAACCGCGCCGGTATAAGGTAAAAAATCTGCCTGCTATCCGCCGCCTGGCCTTTGAGGATCTGGATCAGGCCCTGTTTCAGATTATGGAGGGGACCCTTCGATATCTGGATGAATCTGGAACTTACGCAGACATTATGACTCAGAATGCATATCATTATTATAAGAAGCAAATCTGTACACAAACAGAAGAGCAGAAAGAAGGAGAGTAGAAAACCTTATGAGCCCATCGAAAGAAATGGTAAAGCTGGCTGTCAAAGCCCTGGAAGATAAAAAAGGGGAAGATATCAAGATTATTGACATCCAGAACGTATCTGTTTTAGCGGATTATTTTATTATTGCAGGCGGTGCAAACCCAAACCAGGTCCAGGCAATGGCGGACAATGTGGAAGAAGAGCTTTTTAAGGCCGGCTTTGAAGCCCGCCAGATCGAAGGATATAATACCGCAAACTGGATTCTTATGGATTACAATGATATTATCGTCCATATTTTCTCAAGAGAAGACAGACTGTTCTATGATTTAGAACGTATCTGGAGAGATGGAAAAGTGATTGAAAACGCAGAGGAGCTGTAATATCAGCTCCCTTTTTTTATATCATAGGAGAAACCTACGTCCTATGATATAAAAAACGCTCCGCTCAGAGCATATTCTTTCTTATGTGGGGAAAAATCTGGTAGGAGAAGTTCTTTATTCACTATATTTAATTTACATAAAATAATTATGTAAATTAAATATAGTGAGAATCGTCCAATATACCAGCAGATGCAAAAGAGGGTTCAATCAGTTTACATAATTATTTTATGTAAACTGATTGAACCCTCCTGTCTTTCCTGCTTACATCTTCATTCGAAATAATCCGATAACCTTGCCTAAAATCTGAACTTCGTCTGTCAAAATTGCTTCCATAGAAGAGTTTTCCGGTTGAAGGCGGTAATATCCGTCTTCCTTATAAAAACGCTTCACAGTAGCTGAATCATCCAGAAGCGCTACCACAATTTCTCCATTCTCAGCTGTCACGGCCTTCTCTACAAAAATTAAATCTCCATTGAAAATACCAGCTTCTATCATACTGTCTCCTTTTACCCGGAGCATAAATACCTCCCTGTCTGGAAGCATCTCTGCTGGAATCGGAAAATAGTTCTCAATGTTCTCCTGAGCGAGAAGCGGCATACCTGCAGCGACTGTTCCAAGAAGAGGGACGTTTACTACCTCGCGGCGGGCCAGATTAAAACAGTCATCGATAATTTCGATGGTTCTGGGTTTCGTAGGATCCCGGCGAATATATCCATTTTTCTCCAGTGTCTCCAAGTGTGAATGAACGGAAGAAGTAGACTTTAAATTTACTGCTTCGCAGATTTCCCTTACAGCTGGCGGATATCCCTTCTTTAATATAGTTTCTTTAATATATTCTAATATTTCCTGCTGTTTTGACGTAATTTTTTCCTGTGACATAAGCAAACCTCCCATCGGGTAATCGTAACAATGTATACTGTCCCTGATAATACTATATTATCATAGAACAGCAAAAAAGGCAAACTTTTGTTCGAATTTTTTTGAAACCAATTGACAAACGCACGTTCGGGAGATATAATACAGTCATATGGCAAACATATGTTCCGGAACGTGTGTTTGTATTTACTTTCTATTCATTTTACAATATGAGGAGGCTTTCAGTATGAAAGGAAGAAGCAGAAAAAGAACCTTATCCACTTCAGACTGCTGTGCAGTTAAATTTCTGTTCAGCACTGCAGCTATTCTTTGCCTTTGTGCGATTTTTACGACAATAAATCTTTTAAACTCACAGGCAGAAGAGCAGAAGAGC
>CAUCIO010000170.1 GCA_958442925.1 uncultured Clostridium sp.
GCGTTGTTATTATGGAGCCGCTTCTGGGAGGAAGCCTGGCCAGGCTTTCTGACCATGTGGCAGCCTGTCTGCCGGAGGGAAAAACACCGGTAGAGTATGCCTTTGACTTCCTCTGGGATCAGCCGGAGGTAAGTCTCCTTCTCAGCGGAATGGGCGCCATGGAACAGGTGGAGGAAAATCTTTCCTATGCGGGCCGTTCTGATGTGGGGATGATGAGTCAGAATGAAAAACAGTCTCTCATGAGGGCAAAGGAAGTCTTTGACCGCATGGCTCTTGTCAACTGTACAGCCTGCCGCTACTGCATGCCCTGCCCCTTTGGACTGGATATTCCGGCATCCCTCGCTGCCTGGAATATGACGGCTCTGGATGAAGATGACGCCAGAAAGGCTTATGAGGCGTTAGAATTTCAGGCAGATTCCTGCCGTAGCTGCGGACATTGCGAGAGAGTCTGTCCCCAGCATATTTCAGTCAGCAGTGTGATGAAACAGATGGCAGGATATTTTAAGAAAAAATAAAAGACAGTACAACGAAAATGGAGGCTGCCCCTATGTTGGAAAAAGTAGACCTTGACAGAATAATAGAAAAACAGGAGTATGAAGCTGCCAGACGGGAACTGGAGATACGGCTGGGGGCTGCCCAGAGAGCTCTGAAACAGGAAAAGATCCCGGTAGTCATTGTCTTTGAAGGGCTGGAAGCTGCGGGAAAGGGCATACAGATTAACCGTTTGATCCGATCCTTTGACCCCAGAGAGTTTGAGGTTTACGCAAACAGAGAACCAGGGGAGGAGGAGAGGATGCGGCCTTTCCTGTGGAGATTCTGGACGAAAACGCCGGAACAGGGCAGAATCGCCATTTTTGACAGGAGCTGGTATAAAAAGGTTACGGAAGAACGATTTTTTTCCGGAATGTCTTCTGAAGAGCTGTCAGGTGCATTCAGAGATATTTTGTCCTTTGAAGAACAGCTGACCGACGGCGGAGCTGTCGTGATAAAATTTTTTCTTTATATCTCGAAAGAGGAGCAGAAAAGAAGATTTAAAAAGCTTCTTGCAAATAAAAGCACAGCCTGGAAGGTGACACGGCGATCTCTGGAGGAGAATGAGCGGTACAGCGACTATCTGCTTATCAACGAAGAAATGCTGGAACGGACGGACATAGGATACGCCCCCTGGACGATTGTAGAAGCGGAGGACAAAAATTTTGCTTCTGTAAAGATTATGTCCACTGTTTTATACCGCCTGGAGACGGAGCTGAAAAAATGCAGGGAGCACAGGCCTGATCTGCCGAAGCTGTCACCAGATCCTCCCAAAGAGCCTTATAGAAATGGAGTTTTGTCAGGCGTAGACCTGACAAAAACCCTGGATCGGAAAGAGTATGAAAAACGAATCCGGAAGGCTCAGAAGCGTCTGGAGCTGCTCCACAGCGAACTGTACAGGCTCAGGATTCCAGTTGTTATAGGCTTTGAAGGCTGGGATGCCGCCGGCAAGGGAGGAGCAATACGAAGACTGACAAGCCATCTGGATCCCAGGGGATACCGTGTCAATCCGACAGCAGCGCCCAATGATGAAGAGCGGCTTCATCACTATCTGTGGCGCTTTTGGAAGCGGATGCCCAAGGCGGGACATATTGCAGTATTTGACCGCACCTGGTATGGCCGGGTTATGGTAGAACGGATAGAAGGATTCTGCACAGAAGAGGACTGGAGACGGGCTTACAGGGAGTTAAATGAAATGGAAGCCCACATGGCAGGGTTTGGAGCTGTTGTTTTGAAGTTCTGGCTCCATATCGATAAGGAGGAGCAGGAGAAACGGTTCAGGGAGCGGATGGAAGACCCGGATAAACAGTGGAAGATAACAGAAGAGGACTGGAGAAACCGGGATAAGTGGGAGCAGTATGAGGAGGCAGTAAATGAAATGCTGATCCGTACCTCTACCATGTATGCTCCCTGGATTGTAGTAGAGGGAAATTCAAAATACTATGCCAGAGTAAAGGTTTTAGAGACCGTGGCAGACGCTCTGGAAGAGAAGATCAGGCAGGTAAAAAAAGGCGGAAAAAAAGAAGAGAGGAAAAGTCTTTCATAAAAGACATAGAGATACAATGAAACAGATAGCAGTAATCGGCGGCGGCGCAGCCGGGATAATGGCGGCTTTAGCCGCTGCAAAGCAGGGCTGCCGTGTTACGATTTATGAGAAAAATGAAAAACTGGGGAAGAAGATCTATATTACCGGTAAAGGACGCTGCAACGTGACGAACAACTGCGATATGGACGTGCTGTTTGACAGTGTAGTCACCAATAAACGGTTTCTGTACAGCGCATTTTATGGCTTTACCAACCAGGATGTGATGGATCTGATCGAACAGGCAGGCTGTCCTTTAAAGACAGAGAGGGGCGGCCGTGTGTTTCCTCAGTCGGATAAGTCGTCAGACATTATCAGCGCCCTTTCCAGGCTTCTTCGGGAGTTTCAGGTAGAAATCTGTCTGAAAGAGCCGGTGAAAAGTCTCATAATTGAGGAGGGAATCTGCCGCGGCCTTGTGCTGGAAAGGCAGAACAGAAAAATAGAGGCAGACGGAGTCATTGTGGCTGCAGGAGGTCTCTCTTACCCATCCACAGGTTCTGATGGAGACGGTTACCGGTTTGCAGAGGAGGCAGGCCATCAGGTAACAGAACTGCGTCCTGCTCTGGTACCTTTTACAACAGAGGAGACAGTGGTAAAGGAGCTGCAGGGACTGGCGCTCAAAAATATCGAGATTTCTCTTTGCAGGGGAAAAAAGGAGATTTACCATGATTTCGGTGAAATGCTGTTTACTCATTTTGGCGTCAGCGGGCCGGTTCTTTTAAGCGCCAGCAGCTACGGGGCAAAGGAACTGAAAAAGGGGCCTCTGACTCTTACGATTGATTTAAAGCCAGCTCTTACCATGGAACAGCTGGATGCCAGAATCCTCAGAGATTTCGATGAGGCTAAGAATAAGCAGTTCAAAAACTCCTTAAATAAGCTTCTGCCGTCTAAAATGATTCCGGTTATTGTGGAGCGCAGCGGTATTGCGCCGGAGAAGCCAGTCAATGAAATCACAAAGCAGGAGCGAAAACACCTGGCAGAAGCAGTGAAATGCTTTTCTCTGACCATCAACGGGCTTCGTGGATTTAATGAGGCCATTATTACCCAGGGAGGCGTGCAGGTAAAAGAGATCAATCCTTCTACCATGGAATCGAAAAAGATAAAAAAACTCTATTTTGCCGGGGAGGTTCTGGATCTGGACGCAGTGACAGGAGGGTTCAATCTGCAGATCGCCTGGTCTACAGGATACCTGGCCGGGCTTAGCGCGGCAGAATGTGTAGAATAGAGAAAAAACTTAGATACGGAGGAATAGACGATGCCGATTAACATAGCGATTGACGGACCGGCGGGAGCCGGAAAAAGTACAGCGGCCAGACAGCTGGCGAAAGAGATGGGATATATCTATGTAGATACCGGAGCCATGTACCGGGCTATAGCCCTCTGCGTGCTGCGCGCTGGAATTCAGGCGGAAGATCAGGCAGCTGTCACAGAGGCCTGTAGAAAGGCACAGGTTTCCCTGGAATACAGGGACGGAGCCCAGCAGCTTCTGTTAAACGGAGAGAACGTGACAGAGCTTATCCGGGCGGAAGAAGTGGGAAATATGGCCTCCGCCATTTCCGGCTACCGTCCTGTGAGAGAAAAGCTGGTAGAACTTCAGAGGGAACTGGCAGCCAGAAAGGACGTTGTCATGGATGGGCGCGATATAGGAACCTGCGTGCTTCCTTTTGCCGATTTAAAGGTATATCTGACAGCTTCCAGCCGGGTCCGCGCTGAGCGCAGATATAAGGAGCTTTTAGAAAAGGGAGAAGAGCGCAGTCTGGAGGATATTGAGAGGGATATTATAGAGAGAGACAGACGCGATATGTCCAGAGAGGTTTCGCCTCTTAAACAGGCTGAGGACGCCGTACTTCTGGACTCCTCGTCCATGACTTTGAAAGAGGTGATTTCTGAACTGGTAAGTCTGGCTGAGGATGCAGGTACGAAAGGCTGCTGCGGCTGCTAACCCGGCCAGACAGAGAAGGCGCTGTCTGACAGAAGCGGATAGTAAGCATACTGTCAGAGCATATAAACAGGGAAGGAAAGAAATCATGGAAGTGAGAGTTGCTAAGACAGCCGGTTTCTGCTTTGGCGTGAAGCGTGCAGTCGATCAGGTGTACGAGCAGATCGCCCACGGAAAGCGGCCGATCTATACCTACGGCCCAATTATTCACAATGAAGAGGTTGTGGGAGACCTGGAAAAAAAAGGAGTCAGAGTGATAAACAGCAGAGAAGAGCTGGCAGCTTTGACAGAGGGAACTGTGATTATCCGCTCTCACGGCGTGGGAAAAGAGATATATGAGCTGTTGGAACATAACGGCATTACGATTGTGGACGCTACCTGCCCCTTTGTAAAAAAAATACACAAAATCGCCCAGGAACAGGGGGAAAACGGCAGAAGAGTGATTATTGTAGGAGATGAAAAACATCCGGAGGTGCAGGGAATCAAGGGATGGGGCCAAGACGACACGCTGGTGATCCAGTCGGCTGAGGAACTGGAAAACTATAAGCTGCCAGAGGGAGAGAAACTCTGCGTAGTGGCGCAGACGACATTTAATTACAATAAATTTAAAGATATAGTTGAAAAAATTTCTAAAACGCGTTATGATATACTTGTTTTAAATACGATTTGCAATGCAACACAGGAAAGACAGGTGGAAGCAAGTCAGATAGCTTCAGAGGTAGACGCGATGATCGTCATAGGCGGCAAGAACAGTTCTAACACGCAGAAGCT
>CAUCIO010000171.1 GCA_958442925.1 uncultured Clostridium sp.
CCCAGTTCTTCATAACAACGTCCTCGCCCTTGCGGCCGTAGGTTGCCTTTGCAGCAGCCTTCATCAGCTCGTTTGCTTTCTCAGCCGGGATGATATCAGCCAGCTTGAAGAATGCAGACTGAAGAATTGTGTTGATACGTGTCGGGCCCATGCCTGTCTCGATACCTAATTTCACACCGTCGATGGTGTAGAACTTGATATTGTGATCAGCAATGTATTTCTTAACCTGTCCAGGTAAGTGCTTCTCAAGACCTTCCATATCCCATGGGCAGTTTAACAGGAATGTTCCGCCGTCAACCAGCTCCTGAACCATGTTGTACTTGCGTACATATGCCGGGTTGTGGCATGCTACGAAGTTTGCACGGCGAATCAGGTAGGTAGACTTAATTGGGGAATGTCCAAAACGAAGATGGGACATTGTGATACCGCCGGACTTCTTGGAGTCATAGTCAAAGTAAGCCTGAGCGTACATATCTGTGTTGTCGCCGATGATCTTGATGGAGTTCTTGTTAGCGCCTACTGTACCGTCAGCTCCAAGTCCCCAGAACTTGCAGTTGATTGTACCCTCTGGAGTTGTTACAAGCTGCTCGCCCAGTTCCAGAGAAAGGTTTGTAACGTCGTCCACGATACCGATTGTGAATACCGGCTTCTCTGTGTTGTTGTATACAGCAACGATCTGTGCCGGAGTGGTATCCTTGGAACCTAAACCGTAACGTCCTGTGAAGATCTCAACATCATTGAACTTGCTGCCTCTTAAAGCTGCTACTACATCTAAGTATAACGGCTCGCCGAGAGAACCTGGCTCTTTTGTTCTGTCGAGAACAGAAATCTTCTTAACTGTGTCAGGAATTGCATTGATAAATGCCTCTGTGCAGAATGGTCTGTACAGACGAACCTTTACAACGCCGACCTTCTGACCCATCTTTAACAGATAGTCGATGGTCTCCTCGATGGTATCGTTCACAGAACCCATGGCAACGATTACGTGCTCTGCATCCGGAGCTCCGTAGTAGTTGAAGAGCTTGTAATCTGTTCCAAGCTTCTCATTTACCTTGTTCATGTACTCCTCAACGATAGCCGGAAGAGCGTTGTAGTATGGGTTGCATGCCTCTCTTGCCTGGAAGAAGATATCCGGGTTCTGAGCGGAACCCTTCTGGCATGGATGGTTCGGGTTTAATGCGTTCTTTCTGAATGCGTCAATGGCATCCATATCAGCCATGTCCTTCAGATCCTCGTAGTCCCATGTCTCGATCTTCTGGATCTCGTGGGATGTACGGAAACCGTCAAAGAAGTTGATGAACGGAACTTTTCCCTTGATAGCTGCCAGGTGGGCAACTGGAGTTAAGTCCATAACCTCCTGTACGCTGGACTCGCAGAGCATAGCGCATCCAGTCTGACGACAGGCATAAATATCAGAATGATCGCCGAAAATATTTAATGCGTGGGAAGCAACGGCACGTGCGGATACGTTGAATACGCCTGGAAGCTGCTCACCTGCAATCTTGTACAGGTTCGGAATCATCAGTAAAAGTCCCTGAGAAGCTGTGTAGGTAGTAGTTAAAGCGCCTGCTACCAGAGAACCGTGTACAGCGCCTGCTGCACCAGCCTCAGACTGCATCTCTGTAATCTGTACTTCCTGGCCGAAGATATTAGTTCTTCCGTCTGTTGCCCACTCATCTGTGGCTTCCGCCATAGGAGAAGATGGGGTAATAGGATAGATAGCTGCAACGTCTGTAAACGCATAGGAAGCGTGAGCTGCTGCGTGGTTACCATCCATGGTCTTCATTTTTCTTGCCATTGAATATTCCTCCTGTAAATATAAATATAAAAATATTTATGAGATAGTTCCCTTTCGGGAAAATTACCTGTACATATTATACCAACTTTTTGTTAAAATGCAAACGAAAAAGAAAGTTTCCTGCGTACTTAATTAGAAACAATCTGTAGAAAGAAGGCGAAATATGTTCTTTCTGTTTTAGGTACAGCTTAAAAATACAGAAAGATCCAGCAAGAGGCAGATCCCTGAACGAATCTGCCTCTTCCCTGATGCTATTATTCTCTTTTTTGTTCAAAAATTTTCTTCTTATGTGACAATTTTCTAACAAACTATTTTCTAATTTCCCGGACTGTTTCCACCAGCTGGAGAATCCGGTCCCGGAGCTGCCGGAACAACAGGATTCTCGGCAGGGGACTGGGCCTCTCCGCCGCCTGGAGACTGGCCTCCGCCTGCCTCCTGTGTCTCCTGTCCCTCTCCGGACGGACCTCCTTCTCCAGGGCCGCCTGTTCCCTGTGCCGCTTCTGTAGAAGCCTCTGTGGCATCGCCTGCCGCCTGTGTAGAAGCTTCTGCAGCTGTCTCAGACTGAGTCGGCGATGCTGTGGTAACTACCACTCCGGAGGTATTTCGCTTGATAATGGCCGCTTTTCCTCTGTATACGCTGTTATGGAAATCGATTCTCTCGATTTCCTTTCCGTCTTTATAAGTTACCAGAGCTGTGCTCCATCTGCTTCCCGGAGTCGCATTCTTTACCGTCTTCTCCTCATCTGGCTGAAGCGTCTGATCTTCCTCATAGGTCGGAGCAGGCGGATCCAGTTCTGCCGTTTTCTCAGATTCCATGCGGACCTTTACTCCCTTTTCCAGCACCGGAATTCCATAGATGGAGCAGGTAACCTTCTGATCGGAGAAACTGGCTTTAATGGCAATCGGATAATCGGAATTATTAACAAATTTAAAGTCCGGACCTCCATAGCTGACTGCCGCATCTTCTCCTGGAGTTACGTAGGATGGCTCATAGCTGTGGGCGTGACGCTCCGTACTCTTCAGGCCGGCAAATACGACTGCATTATATAAAGTAGAAGAAACCTGGCATACACCTCCGCCCGGCTCCTGGACAACCTCTCCATTCAGGTAAGCAGAAGCTGGCTGATATCCTTTCTCTGTGGAGCGGGGACCTGTCGTCTCGTTAAATGAAAACTCCTGTCCCGGCTTTACAATGACACCGTGAATCGCCTGTGTCGCCAGTTTCAGGTTCTGGTTTCTGGCCTTGTTGTTGGTAGCTGTCGTCGTATAGGTCGCAATTGTCGTATACTTAGCTTCCAGCTGGGAGGCTGTCAGTTCCGGCTCCACATCCTTTACCTGAGCTTCGATCTGAGCCTTGTAATTCTTAGCCGCAATGGCTGCCACAATATCTTCCGCCAGTTTATCCTGATCAATCACAGCTCCATTTGTTCCCTCTGTGAAGGTAAATTTTCCAGTATCCTTATCATAGCCGGAGATACCGCCCTTCTTGGCGACCATGCTCCAGTTTCCCGCGATCAGGGAAGCCTCTGCCTTGGCTGCATCCATCAGATTATCTGTATTGACTTCGAAGACCGTTTCGGTGCTTCCTCCGTAAATCTCCTCTAAAAGCTCGTCTACGCGATCCTCCATCAGGTTATTGACAGACGCCTCTTTATCGTTATAAATAACCTTCATATCCCAGCCGTACTGATCCAAAATCGCTTTGCGTGCTTCCTCCTGAGTCATGCCGTCTATGGAAATGCCGTCTACTGTAACGCCGCCGTCCGCAGCCTCCCCTGCGGCGGATTCCGCTGTGCTTTCAAGGGCATCCGTGCTTCCCTTGCAGCCTTTAAAAAGAAGTACAACTGCCAGTATCACCACAATCAGCGCTACGCCGTAGACAACCCACTGGGTAATATCTCTGTTTCTGCGCCGCCTGCGGTTGTGCATATTTCTGGCGCTGTAGGAGTAATTTGACTTTCCGTATCCGGAAGATCCGGAATGATTTCTGGAAGAGGAACGGCCGGAACTGCTTCTTCCCGTTCGGGAGGGAGCTGTCCTCCTGCTTCCTGTATTTGACGTCCTTCCTCTGGACGAACTTCTGTTAAATTCACTCATGCTTATCACCTGAAATCCTAGTATAGTATTATGGAACAAGTATAGCACAATTTACTAAAAATGAAATGACTTATTTCTTAAAAATTTTATTTCTGTCGAAATTTTACCCGGAGCCAGTTTTGTGGTATGATACATTGTATCTTTTTACTAAGGGTTGTTACAGAACCGTTACAGCAGTTTTAATTCTATTAATATTTTTCAGGAGGGATCCTTTTATGGGCTATATTGATCTTCACGTACATTCCAACGCTTCTGATGGCACGATGACTCCAGAGGAGGTAGTGGACTGCGCCGCAAAAGCAGGATTGTCCGCCATCGCATTGACGGATCACGATACGACAGCCGGAGTTTCAAAGGCGCTGGCTGCTGAGAAAAAAAGAAGGGATGCCGGTCTGTTTGCTCCGGCAGTGATTCCTGGAACCGAGCTTTCCTGCAGCTGGTTTCATGACGGAAAAGAAACAGAAATTCATATTCTGGGACTTTTTATTGAACCGGAGCAGAAAGATTTTAAGGCATTTCTGGAAGATATGATATCTGCCAGAGAGTCACGGAACAGCGAAATTCTCCGCCGCCTGGCAGCAGATGGGATCGTTTTATCCATGGAGGATCTGACAGAAGGCATTTCTGACACAGTAATTACCAGAGCTTATTTTGCTTCAGCCCTGATTAAACGCGGATATGTTTCCACTGTGGAACAGGCTTTTAAACGGTATCTTGTTTCCGGCGGAAAATATTGTCCCCTGAAAAAGACAGTTGATCCAAAGGATGCAATCTCCCTGATTTTAAAGGCAGGCGGATTTCCTGTCTTTGCACATCCCATGCGCTACCACCTGTCCTGGCGGGAAATTGAAGTGCTCACAGCAGAGCTTTCCGGGGCAGGGCTTCAGGGAGTGGAGGTCTACTATTCTT
>CAUCIO010000172.1 GCA_958442925.1 uncultured Clostridium sp.
TGACGCATTTGCAGATAACCAAGGAAATTACTAGAGCCTTCGGCTCAGGCGGACGCTCCGTTTCTGGCAGAAAGAAAAGCCATGGAGGATAAAATATGTTATGCGAGAGATGTAAAATCCGAGAGGCGAATATCAAATATACAGAAGTGATTAATGGTGTAAGGACAGAACATAACTTGTGTTCTCAGTGCGCGAAGGAGCTGGATTTTGGCCAGTATTCTGCTGTTTTTGATGGAGAATTTCCTCTGGGAAGACTGCTGTCCGGGCTGCTGGGACTGGAAGGGGCTTCTGCAGAGGAGGAGAACAGACAGGAGATTGCATGCCCTACCTGCGGCACGACCTACGAAGAATTTATAGACAAAAGCAGGTTTGGCTGTCCGGACTGCTACCGTGTATTTGACCTTCTCATCGGGGAAAAAATCAAAAAAATGCAGGGAAATGACAGTCATTCTGGAAAACGTCCAAAATTCCAGATAGAGGATAAAGATACTCATGTAGAAAAGGACGGAGAGCTGAAGCTTTCTAAGGAGGAGGAGATCCGGGGGCTGGAGCGTAAACTGAGAGAAGCTCTGCGTTTCGAGGAATACGAGACAGCGGCGAAATGCCGGGATGCGATCCGGGAGCTGAAAGCGGAGGGCAGAGATGAGTAGATGGTTTGAAGAAGTGAAAAATGAAAAGTCCAGCATCGTAGCCAGCCGGATCCGGCTGGCCAGAAACTGGGAAGAGTATCGTTTTCCGGGAAAATTGACTTCAGATGAGGCGAGAGAGCTGCTCAGCAGGCTGAAAAAGGAACTGAGAGGGCTGCCGGATCAGGAGGGGAAAGACTGCGAATATCTGGATTTAGAGAGAATGCCGGATTTGGAACGCAGGGCTCTCAGGGAGAGGCGTCTGATTAACAGGAGCATGGCAGAGAAAAAGACACCCGGCGGATTGATTCTGTCAGACGACGAGAGAATCAGCCTGATGTTAAATGGAGACGATCATATCAGGATTCAGGTGATGGAACAGGGATTGTCTTTAAAGGAGTGTTATGAGAAGGCGGACTGCCTGGATAATTATATAAATGAGCGGATTCCCTATGCTTTCAATGAAAAGTACGGGTATTTGACGACCTACCCGACTAATGTGGGGACGGGGCTGAAAGCGTCTGTGATTGTCCATCTCCCCACCCTGTCTCTGAGCAAGAAATTTCAGGATCTGCTAGGGGATATGGGGCGGTTCGGAGCTGTGGTCAGAGGCGTCCACGGCAGGCCTGGTGAGAATGCAGGAGATCTCTACGAGGTGACAAATCAGAAGACACTGGGACTGTCGGAGAAAGAGATTCTGGAGCTGGTGGAGAATGTGGCAGTCCAGCTGGCAGATCAGGAGGCTCAAGTCAGAAAGATGGCTTTGGAGAAACAGCGTCTCATGATAGAGGACGAAGCCTATAAGTCTTATGGAGTACTTCGCTATGCCAGAAGGCTGACAGTTAAGGATGCCCAGACCTTCCTGTCACACGTCAGAGCCGGGGCGTCGGACGGATTAATCCGATTTAAGGAGCCCTGCTCCCTCTATGGCCTGATGGTGGAAATCCAGAACGCAAATCTTCAGAAAAATTCCAGCAGGCCTCTTAATAAGGAGGAGCTGGAGACAGCCAGGGCAGCCTGCATCAGAGCGCATCTGCCTGAAATAGAATAGACAAAGAACATGGTATACAGGAGGAATTAAGTGATATGATAGATCGTTTTACAGAGAAGGCCAGGGAGGCGATCCGGGTGGCGGCGGAACTGGCGGCGCAGCTGGATCACGGCTATGTGGGGACAGAGCATCTGCTTCTCGGCCTTATCAGAGAAGGAACGGGAGTTGCTGCCATGATTCTTGAACACTATGGAGTGACAGAAGAAAAGGTATTATCTCTTATGGAGCGCCTTATTTCTCCGGCTTCCCCTACAAGAGTTCAGGGGGAACTGGAGTACACGCCAGGAGCCAGGCAGGCTCTGGAGGCCAGTTATGAAGAGGCTGTATTGTTTAAAGCGCCGTTAATTGGAACAGAGCATATTTTAATTGCCATGATTAAAAATGGCAAATGCACGGCAGCCAGACTATTAAATACAATGAATGTAAATATCCAGAAGCTGTATGTGGATTTGCTCAACGCCATGGGAGACGATGCTCCGGCTGACAGAGAGGAGCTGGCAGGAAAGGTAAAAAAGGAGAAAGGAGAGACTCCGAACCTGGATCACTTCAGCCGGGATCTAACCCAGATGGCCAGAGAAGGGAAACTGGATCCGGTCATTGGACGCGAGGCTCAGATGCGCCGCGTAATTCAGATTCTCAGCAGGCGGACAAAGAATAATCCATGTCTGATTGGAGAACCAGGAGTAGGCAAAACGGCAGTAGCGGAGGGCTTAGCTCAGATGATTGTGAACGGCGACGTGCCGGAGACTATTGCGGGAAAACGCCTGGTAAGCCTGGATCTGTCCGGCATGGTGGCAGGGAGCAAGTACCGGGGAGAATTTGAGGAGAGAATCAAGAAGGTTCTGGCTGAAATCAGAGAGGACGGAAATATACTTCTTTTTATAGATGAGATTCACACTATTATCGGAGCCGGAGGAGCAGAAGGAGCCATCGATGCCTCCAACATTTTAAAACCGTCTTTGGCCAGAGGAGAGCTTCAGCTGATAGGGGCCACTACGGTGGAGGAATACAGGAAGTATATTGAGAAAGATGCGGCTTTGGAGCGCCGTTTCCAGCCTGTAATGGTGGATGAACCTTCAGAGGAAGAATCTCTGGCAATTCTCAAAGGCCTGCGCGGCTGCTATGAGGAACACCACAGAGTCGAAATTACAGACGAAGCTCTGGAAGCGGCAGTGAAACTGTCCGCCCGGTATATTAACGACCGTTTTCTTCCAGATAAAGCCATTGATCTGATTGATGAGGCTTCTTCTAAAATTCGTCTGACTGTTTATACAGAGCCAGAGGAGATTAAGACTTTAGAGGAAGAGATCAGGACTTTGGAGGAAGAGAAGGAAGAGGCTATCCGGGGAGAGGCCTATGAAAAAGCCGGATCCATCAAAAAGGAACAGGAAAAACGGCAGAAAAAGATAGAGGAAGTCAGAGCTAAATGGCAGGAAGAAAAGCAGAAGCGGAAGCTGTCTGTGGGAGAAAATGAAGTAGCCGATGTGGTTTCCCAGTGGACGAAAATTCCCGTGAAAAAGCTGTCAGAGGGAGAATCCGAGAGACTGTTAAAGCTGGAGAATGTACTTCATGAGAGAGTAATAGGGCAGAATGAGGCAGTCTGCGCAGTGGCAAAAGCTATCAGAAGAGGAAGAGTAGGGCTTAAAGATCCGAAACGCCCTATCGGTTCTTTTCTGTTTTTGGGACCGACAGGAGTAGGTAAAACAGAGCTTTCTAAGGCGCTTTGTGAAGCTATGTTCGGCACAGAGAACGCCATGATCCGCGTGGACATGTCTGAATATATGGAAAAGCACAGCGTCTCCAGAATGATCGGTTCTCCGCCAGGATATGTGGGCTACGATGAAGGGGGACAGCTGAGCGAGAAGGTGAGAAGAAATCCCTACTCCGTGATTCTGTTTGATGAGATTGAGAAAGCTCATCCTGATGTTTTCAATATTCTTCTGCAGATTTTAGATGATGGACATATCACCGACGCTCAGGGCAGGAAAATCGATTTTAAAAATACGATTCTGATTATGACTTCCAATGCAGGGGCAGAAAACATTATTTCCCCGAAGCGGCTGGGCTTTGCATCCGAAAATGATGAGAAAGCTAACTATAATTTCATGAAGGATCGCGTGATGGAGGAGGTAAAACGCCTGTTCCGTCCGGAGTTTTTAAACAGAATTGACGATATTATTGTCTTCCATCCTCTGAATATGGAAAATATCAGGGAAATTGCCGGCATTATGACAGCTTCTATTGCCAGAAGAACGAAAGAACAGATGAATATTACCCTTACAGTGGACAGCAGCGCCAGAGATTATCTGGCCGAGAAAGGGTACGATGAGAAGTATGGTGCAAGACCTCTTAGAAGGACTATCCAGACGATGATTGAGGATCGTCTGGCAGAGGAAATTCTGTCAGGCGCTTTCAAGAGCGGAGATACAGTGGCTGTAAAAAAGGGAAAGGACGGACTGATTTTTTCGAAAAAAGTCAAAAGGACGTCAGCCAGGAAGGCAGCGGGAAAGACCGAAAAAAGCTCTGGTTTTTTAACTGGAACTGTGATAGAATAATGACTACACATAAGAAATACCAGGAGGGCAAACATATGCCAGTAGTAAATGAATTAATCCGTATTGAGGATGACGGCACAATCAGTTTTGGCAATTATAAGCTGACAGAAAAGTCAAAGCTTGATAATTTCGAGTACAAAGGCGATATCTACAAGGTAAAAACCTACGATGAGATTACGAAGCTCGAAAGAAACGGACTGTTCGTATATGAGTCAGTTCCGGGAACAGCTGTCAGCCACTTTACAGTGGACGACACAACGGTGAAGTTCAGTGTGGAGGGCGCCAAGGATGCCCAGGTAACGCTTCAGCTGGAGGACGACTGCGAGTATGAAGTATTTGTGGACGGAGCGGCAGTTGGCGGCATGAAGACAAATTTAAGCGGCAAGCTGGTAGTCAGCGTAGAGCTGAACCAGGATGAGGCGGCTCAGATTCAAGTTACAAAGCGCTAATGCCTGAAGAGAGGCAGAGAATAGACAGGAACATGCAGACAGAGGCCCTTTTATGGGCCTCTGTCTGTTTTAAAAGAGGAGAGTAACGTGGCGAAGGCAAAAACAAATATA
>CAUCIO010000173.1 GCA_958442925.1 uncultured Clostridium sp.
CGACTTGTTCGGCAAATAAACAGTCTGCCGCCGTATGGGGAAACCTGTACGGCGGGTATTGCTTATACTGAGGATAAATGCCGTGAAAGGAGACAAATGGTATGAAAATAGCAATTCCATATGCAGAGGAGCAGGTGTTCCAGCACTTTAATGAAGCTTCTCAGTTTAAGATTTATACAGTGGATGAGTTTGATATTCTGGAGGAGGAGCTGATGTCCATTTCCCAGGATACGCCTGCACAGACAGCAGCCATTTTAAAGGAGCAGGGCGTGAACGTGGTGATCTGCGGAAATATCGGAGTGGCTTCCCTTTTAAATCTTCAGGACGCTAAGATTCAGGTCATGGGCGGAGCCTACGGGGCAGCCAGAGAGCAGGTAGAAAAGTTTTTAAACGGCCAGCTTCACTTTGAGACAAAAGAGAGCAGAAGCGAGCAGCAGTCCGGCGAGAGCAATGGAAACGTGAGCGCCTGCGGGAATAAGTGTTTTTAAATATCAGGAAGAAAAGCAATTTTTCTTGTTCCAGATGAAAGTCACCGAAAAATTGCTTTTCTTCCACAGTGGAAATTGTATACAGCAGAGGATGAAAAAGGGATGTTTTCCAGTGACTTCAAGTGGAACGAGGAAAACATCCCTTTTTCTTTAGCGTGTCTTTTTGAAAACATTTCAAGAAAAGGAGAAGCTTTCCAGTGACTTCAAGTGGAACGAGGAAAGCTTCTCCTTTTCTTAACCCTTTACTGTGACTTCACTTCTTTCCAAAGGCTGTTATAGATCATATCTATGGTATCTCCCATGTATTTGAAGACTTCGGAGTTTTCCAGCTTATCGGTATCCGGGAACAGGGCTTTATTGTTCTGAAGCTCTGGCTCCAGCAGCTCCTTTGCAGCCCGGTTAGGGGTAGCGTAGGTAATATACTCGAAGTTTTTCTTTGCGATGTCAGGGCGGCAGAGGAAATTGATCCATTTTTCTGCATTTTCCTTGTTTTTTGCATTTTTCGGAATTACCCAGGCATCAATCCAGATATTTGTGCCTTCTTCAGGAATTACGTATTCCAGCTGATAGTCCAGGTTCTGTCTGGCGGCCTCTTCCTGGATAAAGAGCATTTCTCCGGAGTAGATGACGCCTGCAGCGGCCTCTCCGCCGATCATCTTATCTCTTACCTGGTCGATAACATAGGCCTGCACCAGAGGCTTCTGGGCAATCAGCAGATCCCTGGCCTCTTTCAGCTCTGCCTCATCAGTAGAGTTCATAGAGTAGCCGAGGGATTTAAGCGCTACCATAAAGGCGTCCCGGACACTGTCCTGCATGAGGATTTCTCCTTTGTAAGCCGGATTCCACAGATCGGACCACTTGGAAGGCGGCTGTAAGCCCAGCTCCTCCACCCGCTTCGTATTGTAGAGAATACCAACTGTACCCCAGGTATAGGGAACAGCATACCGGTTGCCCGGATCGAAGCTTTCAGCCTTTTCCATATATTGGGGATCAATATTTTCAAGGTTTGGTATGTTGGAGTAGTCAAGCTCAGCCAGCATATCGTTTTCCGCCATTTTCTGAATCATATAATCAGAGGGGCAGACTGCGTCGTAATTTACGCCGCCTGCTTCTACCACAGGATACATTTCCTCGTTGGTTTCAAACAGGTCATAGATCACGTCAATTCCAGTTTCCTCCTCGAATTCCTCAATGACGGATTCGTCAATATATTCGCCCCAGTTGTAGACGTACAGCTCATTGGAGGACTGGGTGGTATAGTGAATGTAGGTGGCGGCGCAGACGCTGCACACGATGATAAAGGAGGCTGCTGCCAGCAGTCCTTTTTTAAATCCAGGTCCCCGCAGGCCGGAAGCAGGTTTTGCTTCTCCTGCCCTGGCTTTTGCCGGATTATCTTTGGGAGCGAAATTTGTAATTAAAAGGAGCGCCAGCACCGTCACAAAGATAATGGTGGACAGGGCGTACATGGATGGCTTAATGCCGCGGCGCACCTCGCTGTAAATCAGGGTGGACAGGGTATTGATGCCTGCTCCCCTGGTAAAGTGTGTGATAATAAAGTCGTCTAAGGACATGGTAAAGCCCATCAGGAAACCAGACAGTACGCCTGGAAGGATGTCCGGGAATACAATCTTAAAGAAGGCCTGAAGAGGTCCTGCCCCCAGATCCAGCGCCGCCTCGTAGGTATACCGGCTGGTCTGTTTTAACTTCGGCATAACGCTTAAAATGACGAAGGGCACGTTGAAGGTAATGTGGGCAATAAGAATGGTCTTAAAGCCCAGGGAAATTCCGAAGGCGATGAAAGTCAGCATCAGGGAGATGCCGGTTACGATCTCGGAATTCAGAATCGGGATATTGTTCAGTCCCATTACAATGTTTTTTGGCGTCCGCTTCATGCTGCTGATGCCGATAGCTGCCAGGGTACCGAGAATGGTAGCTGCCAGAGCTGAGATAAAGGCAATCAGAAGCGTGTTGTAAAGAGCGTCCATAATAGCGGGACTTTCAAACATCTGAGTGTACCATTTTGTGGTAAAACCGCCCCACAGAGTCCTGGACTTGGAGTCATTAAAGGACAGGATCATCATGGTGGCAATGGGCGCATAAAGGAAAAGCAGAATAATTACCAGGTAAAAATCCTGGAAAAATTTCCGAAGGCGGCTGCGCCGGGAGGCCCTGACTGCGCCGGAATTTGTCGTATCTGCCGTGTTGTTGTTCGTGTTCATCAGAATGCAGTTCCCTCCCCGTTTTTATCGTATTTAGCAATGAGTGCCATGCTGATCAGGATGAAGACCATGAGAACCAGGGAAAGACCGGATCCCAGATGCCAGTTGCTTCCCTTGGTGAATTCCTGCTCAATGACATTTCCTATCAGAAGAATTTTGCTGCCGCCTAACAGGTTCGAGATAACGAAGGTTGTCAGGGCCGGCACAAACACCATGGTGATGCCGCTGATAATGCCTGGGAGGCTTAAAGGCAGCCACACATGGATAAAGGTCTGGAATTCATTGGCTCCCAGATCCTTGGCAGCGTTAATAGTATTGTCATCAATTTTTACCAGCACGTTGTAAATCGGAAGTACCATAAAGGGCAGGAAGTTATACACCATACCCAGGACAATGGCTGCCGGAGTGTTGATAATTGAGATTCCGGGCAGGCCCAGTGTGGATAAGATTCCGTTAATTACTCCGTTCTTCTCAAGGAGCGTCTGCCAGGCCAGGGTTCTTAAAAGAAAGTTCATCCACATGGGAAGGATGAAAATAAATACTACAAAGCTGCCTCTGCCGATATGCTTTTTCCTGAGGACCATGGCCAGCGGATAGGCCAGCAGCAGACAGACTGCCGTACTCAGAAGCGAAAGACCCAGAGACAGAAACAGGGCCTTGGAGTGCTCCGGAGTAGCGATGGAGGCGATGTGCTCCATGGTAAAAGCCCCGCTTGTATCTGTCAGGCCGTACCAGGCGATTAAGAGCAGAGGGATGATGGTAAAACCGATCATCCAGATCAGATAGGGGCCGGCCAGGTACTGCTTCATGGTTTTTTTAGAAACGCTACTCATCAATTCCTACCGCCTCCTCATCTTCAGAAGCAGGCTTATTCATGATTTGGATATCAAAAGGTTCTACATGAATGCCTACCTTTTCTCCAACCGGGAACATATCTGTGCTGTGAACCAGCCATTCGTAGCCGTCCGGTGTAGTTACCTCCATCTCGTAGTGGACGCCCTTGAAAATCAGGTGGGTGACAACGCCCTGAAGCGTTCCGTCCTCCGGCTTCACCAGATCGATGTCCTCCGGACGGATGACTACGTCTACCGGCTTTCTGCAGCCAAAGCCCTTGTCCACGCAGGCAAATTTGGCACCGGCAATTTCCACCAGCTCGTCGTGGAGCATGATTCCGTCTACAATGTTGCTCTCTCCGATAAAGTCCGCTACAAAAGCATTTTCCGGCTCATTGTAAATCTGCTCCGGGGATCCCATCTGCTGGATATAGCCCTGGTTCATAACGACGATGGTGTCGGACATGGTAAGAGCCTCCTCCTGGTCGTGGGTGACATAAATAAAAGTAATGCCCAGCTCATTTTTCAGACGGATCAGCTCGTACTGCATATCCTGGCGGAGCTTCAGATCCAGAGCGCCCAGAGGCTCGTCTAATAGAAGTACCTTAGGCTCGTTTACAATGGCTCTGGCGATGGCGATTCGCTGCTGCTGGCCGCCGCTTAAAGAATCTACGGTTCTGTTTTCAAAGCCGTTTAAGTTTACAAGCTTTAATGCATAGCGGATCTTGTCATCGATGTAGCTTTTGGATTTTTTCTTGATTTTCAGTCCAAAGGCAATATTTTCCGCAATGCTCATGTGGGGAAACAGGGCGTACTTCTGAAAAACCGTGTTCAGCTGGCGCTTGTTAGGCGGAACATTGGTAATATCCTTTCCGCCGAAGATGACCTTTCCCTGATCAGGTGACTCAAATCCGCCGATAATGCGCAGGGTGGTAGTTTTTCCGCAGCCGCTGGGGCCAAGTAAGGTGACAAATTCATTTTCCTTTACGGACAGGCAGAGATCGTCAAGGACGATATCGCCGTCAAAGCTTTTCGTGATGTTTACGAGATCAATTAATGGCTGACTCATCTTAAATCCTCCGTACTCTGTAGCTTCTGTTAAAAACTGGGCGGAGAGCTGACCCACAGCAGGGACGCTCCGGCCTTTGTTTCTATGTAGTGTGTTTTATCGCTGGTAAAATAAAAGGATTCCCCTTTTTTTGCCTTA